>JAYUBA010001270.1:0-3465 GCA_043741075.1 Frigoriglobus sp. | reverse complement strand
ACGGTCAGTTCGTGGCGCTTCAGCGCGCGGCACGCTTCCATCGCGGCTTGCGCGGCGGAAATCGTCGTGATCGCGGTCACCCGACTCGCGACCGCTTCCGCGCGAATCTTCGACTCGTCGGTCGAACTGCCGCGGCCCGTCGGCGTGTTGATGACCAGCGCGATCTCCCCGTTCTTCAAGTGGTCGATCAGGTTCGGCCGCCCCTCCGCGAGCTTCGGCACGTCCTTCACGGGCACGCCGCGGTCGTTCAGGAATTTCGCGGTGCCGCGCGTCGCGACCAACTTGTACCCCATCTCGACGAACCCGCGGGCGATGGGCACCAGCGCCTCCTTGTCGCGATCCGCGACCGACACGAACACGGTGCCGGATTCGGGCAGCGCCGAACTCGCCGCCATCTGCGCCTTCGCGAACGCCATCGGCATACTGTCGTCGATGCCCATCACCTCGCCGGTGGACTTCATCTCCGGGCCGAGGATGATGTCCACGCCGGGGAACTTGTTGAACGGGAACACGCTTTCCTTCACCGAGTAATGAGTGGGAATCACCTCGTCCTTCACCCCCAACTCGTCGAGCGTCTTCCCGACCATGACGAGCGCTGCCAGCCGGGCGAGCGGCACGCCGGTCGCCTTCGACACGAACGGCACCGTGCGGCTCGCCCGCGGGTTCGCTTCGAGGATGTACACCTTCGGCGTGTCGGTCGCGGTGCCGTCGGCGCGGATGCCGGACACCGCGAACTGGATGTTCATCAGCCCCTTCACGCTCAGCGCCGCCGCCAGCTTGCGCGTCTGGGCCTTGATCGTCGCGATCACGTCGGCCGGCAGGCTGTGCGGCGGGATCACGCACGCGGAATCGCCGGAGTGAATCCCGGCCTCTTCGATGTGCTGCATCACGCCGCCGATGACCGTGCGAATGCCGTCGCTGAGGCAATCGACATCGACTTCGGTCGCGTTTTCGAGGAACTGGTCGATCAGCACCGGCCGGTCGCGGGACAGGTCCGGTTCGACGCGGCGCATGTACGCCGACAGCTCGTCCTCGTTGTAGACGATGCGCATGTCGCGCCCGCCGAGGACGAAGCTCGGGCGCACGAGGATCGGGAAGCCGATGGTCCGCGCCACGCGGAGCGCCTGCGACTCGTCCACCGCGATCCCGTTGGCCGGTTGCAGCAGGCCGAGTTCGGTGACGAGCCTGGCGAACCGCTCGCGGTTCTCGGCGATGTCGATGCTATCGACGCTGGTGCCGATGATCGGCACGCCGGCCATTTCGAGCGGCTTGGCGAGGTTCAGCGGCGTCTGCCCGCCGAACTGGACGATCACGCCCTGCGGCTTCATCCGGTCGTGGATGTTGAGCACGTCTTCGGGCGTGAGCGGCTCGAAGAACAGGTGGTCCGACGTGTCGTAGTCGGTGCTCACGGTCTCCGGGTTGGAGTTCACCATGATGACTTCGTACCCGGCGGCGCGGAGCGCGAACGCGGCCTGGCAGCAGCAGTAGTCGAACTCGATGCCCTGGCCGATGCGGTTCGGCCCGCCGCCGAGGATCATGATCCGCGGCTTCCCGGTAGAAGCTCGGACTTCGTCCTCGCCAGTGGGCAGTGGAGAGTGGGCAGTGGGCAGTGAAGCAGTGTCTTTACTGACCACTGACCACTGACCACTGACCACTCCCCGTTCGTAGGTCGAGTAGTAGTACGGTGTGTACGCCTCGAACTCGGCGGCGCAGGTGTCCACGCTCTTGAACACCGCTTCGACGCCCTGAGCCTTACGGAGCTTCCGCACCTCGCCCTCCGGCACCTTCCAGACGGTCGCGAGTTGGCGGTCGATGAACCCGTTCTGCTTCGCCTTCAGCATGAGTTCGGGCGTCACCGCGTCCAGCGACGGGACGGCGCGCAACTCGTGTTCGATGTCCACGAGTTCTTGAATCGCGTTCAGGAACCACGGGTCGATGTTGGTGAGCCGGTGGACCTCGTCGAGCGGCATCCCGGAGAGGAGCGCGTACCGGAGGAACCAGATGCGCTCGGAGTTGGGCCGCGCGAGGTTCTGGCGGATCTCCTCCGGGGCCGGCGGGTCCGCGCTGCCCCACCGGTCGCGGCGGTCGCACCCGAGGCCGAACCGGTTCACCTCCAGCCCGCGCAGCGCCTTCTGGAGCGACTCCTTGAAGGTGCGGCCGATCGCCATCGTTTCGCCCACGCTCTTCATCTGCGTGGTGAGCGTGGTGTTCGCCTCCGGGAACTTCTCGAACGCGAACCGCGGGATCTTCGTCACCACGTAGTCGATGGTCGGCTCGAAGCACGCGGGCGTCTCGCGGGTGATGTCGTTGCGGAGTTCGTCGAGCGTGTACCCGACGGCGAGCTTGGCCGCGATCTTCGCGATCGGGAACCCGGTGGCCTTCGACGCCAGCGCGCTGGACCGCGACACGCGCGGGTTCATCTCGATGGCGATCATGCGCCCGTCGGCCGGGTTGATGGCGAACTGGATGTTCGACCCGCCGGTCTCGACGCCGATCTCGCGGATGATGTCCTTCGCCTTGTCGCGCATCCGCTGGTATTCTTTGTCCGAGAGAGTTTGCGCGGGCGCGACGGTGATGCTGTCGCCGGTGTGGACCCCCATCGGGTCGATGTTCTCGATGGAGCAGATGATGACCACGTTGTCGGCGTGGTCGCGCATCACCTCCAGCTCGAACTCCTTCCACCCGATCACCGACTCCTCGACCAGCACCTCGCTGGTCGGCGAGAGTTGAAGCCCCTTGGTGATGAGGTCGGTGTACTCCTCGCGGTTGTACGCGATGCCGCCGCCGGTGCCGCCCATGGTGAAGCTCGGCCGCAGCACGCACGGCAGCTTCACGTCCTCGACCGCGTCCAGCGCGTCCGCCAGCGACCGCACCGCCCGCGACTTCGGCACGTCCACGCCGATCTTCAGCATCGCCTCCTTGAACCGCTGCCGGTTCTCGGCCTTGTCGATCGCGTCGGCGTTCGCGCCGATCATCTCGACGCCGTACTTCTCCAGCACGCCGTGCTTGAACAGGTCCATCGCGGTGTTGAGGGCGGTCTGCCCGCCGAGGGTGGGGAGGAGCGCGTCGGGCCGCTCGGCCGCGATGATCTTCTCGACCACCTGCCACGTAATCGGCTCGATGTAGGTGCGGTCGGCGGTCTCCGGGTCGGTCATGATGGTCGCCGGGTTGGAGTTCACCAGGACGACCGTGTACCCCTCCTCGCGCAGCGCCTTGCACGCCTGGGTGCCGGAGTAGTCGAACTCGCACGCCTGCCCGATGATGATGGGTCCGGACCCGATCAGCAGAATCTTCTTGATGTCGGTGCGTTTCGGCATTGTGTCTGTGGAGGAAGGAATGTTCCGCGCAAACTCCGAGTAGCTTACGGACGCCGCGGGCAGGGCCAAGGGCACAACGCCCATTGCGGGCGCCCCTTTTGATTTTGGCGAGCGGCACCCGTGAGGGTGCCGGTGGCCCGAGAGCACC
>JAYUBA010001269.1:0-3465 GCA_043741075.1 Frigoriglobus sp. | reverse complement strand
ACGCAGACTTCGACGCAGATGAAGTCAGCGTCATCTGCGGGCCATTCTTCGCTAACTTCTGCAAAATCAGCTTGCCGCGGCGCGTGATCCGCAGCCGGTAGCGGACGCCGCCGAGTTCGATCCACACCTCGCGCTTCCCCGCAAACAACTCCTCCGCGTTCAGCACGCGCGGCACGTCGGCCGGGGCGTCCTCGCGGTCGTCGGTCTCGCGTTCGGTGTCGCTCATCCCGCCCTCTTCTGGTGTCGGTTGCTGAGACGCGGTGTCAGCGCCGGAAGCACGTTGGTCATTCGCCTTCTGGCGAAGTGGTACTGCAGGAGTGCGATATTTTTTCGCAACGAGTGTTGACAGTATCCAAACCTCCGCTAATGTAAAGGCATCTTGTTGAGAATTAGTCTCAACAAGAACGAGCCTGCTCCGCCACCGATACGGGACGCGACCGGCATCCTTCCTGCCCGCCGGCCGCTCACCAACCGTCGCAACGCAGCTCCCCCACCGACACCGGTTCCACGCGGGACCAGGAGAGCACCGCCATGCGCAAGAAGAACGGGTTCACGCTGATCGAGTTGCTGGTCGTCATCGCGATCATCGCGGTGCTGATCGGGCTGCTGCTCCCCGCCGTGCAGAAGGTGCGGGCCGCCGCGGCGCGGATCAAGTGCGCCAACAACATGAAGCAGATCGGCCTCGCCATGCACGGCTACATGGACGCCAACAACGGCCTGCCGCCCAACGGCAACTACGCGTACACCGGGTCCGCGGTCGTCGCCACGAACGCGTGGTCGGCGATGGCCCGCGTCCTCCCGTACATCGAGCAAGAGAACCTGTTCCGCGGCATCAACTTCACGCTCGGCTACAACGTGCAGACCGGCATCTCGTCGAAGCGTGTGGGCACGTACATCTGCCCCGCCGAGGTGAACGACAAGGGGGTCGGCACCGACCCGACCTACGGCAACAAGCACTGGGTCATCAACTACGTCGCGAACGAGGGGACGTGGGCGGTGCTGACCCAAAAGGCTTCGGGGATGCAGGTGGGCGACGGCGCGTTCGCACCCAACCGCGGGTTCCGCCCGGCCGACTTCACCGACGGCCTGAGCAACACGGTCGCGGTCGCCGAGGTGAAGGCGTTCACCCCGCGCGCCGTCGGGGGCAGCAACACCGCCGCGGGCGCGGTGGCCCCGCCCGCGGCGCCGTCCGGCGTGGGGTCGGCGTTCGGGGCCGGTGGCGGGTCGCTGGCCGCGTTCGACCCGGCGAAGAGCACGCACGTCGAGTGGGTGGACGGCAAGGTCCACGAGACCGGGTTCACCACCACGTTCCCGCCGAACACGCTCGTCGCGTACCCCAGCGGCGGCGTCACCTACGACGTAGACTTCGTGTCCGCGACCGAGTCCAATCTGGGCGACACCTACGCGGCGGTGACCGCCCGCAGCTACCACGGGGGCGGGGTGAACGCCGCGTTCATGGACGGCTCGGTGCGGTTCGTCCGCGACTCGGTATTGATGGCGACGTGGCGCGCGCTCGGCACCCGCGCCGGCGGCGAAGTGCTCGGCAACGACTACTAACCCACGAGAGCGCACCGCGATGAGCGTTGCCGACCCGACCGCGCCGGAAGTCGCCCCCGGCGACTCGCCCGCGCCGCAGCCCTTCCGCCGCCCGCTGCGCCGGCGGGTGATGCACGCCGTCCGCCGGGCGCACCTGTACTTCGGGCTGTTCCTCCTGCCGTGGGCCGTGATGTACGGCGCCACCGGCTTCCTGTTCAACCACCCGACCGCGTTCGCCGACGCGCCCACCGTCACCTTCGGCGCGGGCGAACTCGCGGGCACGCCGATGGAATCGCCGCCGAAGCCGGACGCGGTCGCGGCGCAGGTGGTGGCGGCGCTCAACGACCGCGCGACGGAGGGCAAGCCGTACGCGCTGGTCGAACCGGAGAAGGCCCGGTACACGCGCGACTTCGCGTTCGTCACCGTGAAGGCCGACGGCCAGGACGTGAGCCTCCTCTTCGACGTGAACCACCCCGGCGGCACGGTGCGGTCGAAGCCGGCCGCGCCGCCCGCGAAGCCCGCCGCACCCGCGTCGTTCGCGATCGGCGTGCGAAGCCCCACCGCCGCGCCACCGACCGGGCGATTGAACCTCGCCGACCCGCTCCACGAGCGAGTGAAGGCGGCCGTGCCGGTCGTACTGAAGCGCACCGACTTCCCGGCCGGTGACGCGACCGTCACCAGTGTGCCCGACCTGAGCTTCCTCATGTCCGACGGCGCGAAGACGTGGCGCGTGACCTACAACGCGCTGACCGGCACCGTGAGCGGCGCCCCGGCCGCCGACGCCCCGCCGCCGGAAGAACTCTCGACGCGGCGGTTCCTCACGCGGTTGCACCTCGCGAGCGGCTTCCCCGGCGGCCGAAACGCGAAGTGGTTCTGGGCCGTCGTCGTGGACGCGATGGCCTTCGTGATGGTGTTCTGGGGCGTGTCCGGTCTGTTCATGTGGTGGCAGGTGAAGGCCACGCGCCGCCTCGGCCTCGTCGTGCTGTTGGCGAGCGCCGCCGTCGCGCTCGCGTTGGGCTTGGGAATGCACGAGTTGCTTACGCCGAAGTAGGGCTTTCAATGTAGCCCGCCCTTGCCGCGGTCTTCGCGCAACCCAAGACCGCCGCGGAGCGGCGGGCTACATTGAAAGCCCGCCCTTGTCGCGCGGTATCCTGTGGTGTCACCGATGGGCACGCGGTGACACCACAGGGCATACCGATGCTGACCATCCGCAAGGGCACCGACCGCGGCGCCACCACGTTCGGCGACTGGCTCGACAGCCGGCACACGTTCTCGTTCGGCGAATACCAGGACCACGCGCACCACCAGTTCCGCGCGCTGCGGGTCATCAACGACGACCGCGTCGCGCCCGGCGGCGGGTTCCCCACGCACCCGCACCGCGACATGGAAATCCTCACCTGCGTGCTGAGCGGCCGGCTCGAACACCGCGACAGCATGGGCAACGGCGAGGTGATTCGCGCCGGCGAGTGGCAGGCGATGACCGCGGGTACGGGGATCACGCACAGCGAGTTCAACCCGTCGGAGGCGGAACCGGTTCACCTGCTGCAAATCTGGCTGTTCCCGGACAAACGCGGGCACACGCCGGGCTACCGGCAGAAGCTGTTCACTGACGCGGATAAGAGCGGCAAGTGGGCACTCGTCGCTTCACCGGAAGGCGAAGCCGGCTCGCTGGTCATCCACCAGGACGCCCGCGTGTACCAGACGAAGCTCGCGGCCGGACGAAGCGTGCGGCACGAACTGAAGGCGGGGCGCGCGGCGTTCGTGCATGTCGCGACCGGGAGCGCGACCGTGAACGGCACGAAACTCGTCGCGGGCGACGCGGTCGCGGTGGAGGCCGAGGCGGAAGTGGTCGCGAGCGGCGACGGCGAAGTGCTGCTGTTCGATCTGGCGTAACGCCCCGGCGAACCCGGAGCGTCAGCGACGGGGTGG
>JAYUBA010001268.1:0-3476 GCA_043741075.1 Frigoriglobus sp. | reverse complement strand
TGCTCCGGTACCACCAGAGGCGCAACACTCAGGCCGCCAAGTCCCACAAGAAACAGCGGCATAAATGCGTCATCTGAACCCGCGCTGTACTGTTAGGTCGCCGTACCGATCTGTGACCACGGCGTAACCCTCCGGCTTCCCACCCTTCCTTCGCTGATATCGCTCCGTGATGAAGTGGATGTGGAAGTCGTAAAAAAGCGGCCCCTGCTCGACAGCGTTCGCGTGTTCATGGCTCTTGCCGTTGTAGCGCCGAAGCAGGAATCGCTTGCCTCCTACTGGCCGGTCGTAAGCCATGATGGCCGAGAAGTCGAGCGGGTTATCGACCGCTTCCCGCATCATCAGTGTGAACTTCGATCCGTCTCCCACCGCGACTTCTAATTGGCTCTCCTTGTGCCCCCTCTTAGGCTTGAGCCTGAACAGTTGTTCATGGCCCAGCGGCAACGGCTTCGGCATCGAAATCAACAGGTCGATTTCAACGTCGGTAAGGACATCTTTCACGGGCTACCTACTGCACACCGGCGCGCCCCTGAACGCTTGTATTGTACACGCCATCGGCGGGGAGCGGCGATTCGGTTTGCAGCAGGATAAGCATTTTTGCAGAGGTTCGCAACCACTTGCCAAAAAACGCAGGGCATCTCGCGTGCCAAATGTCAGTTGCGGACGGGCCGAACGGCAAACTGTACCACTACCAAATCCTTGAGGTGGTTGCAGGTTCACTGACGCTATGATCTAATCTAGCGGTGGTTTCGTTTGCCTATCCCGCCCCACTCCGGCGGAGAAGCACGAGGGTTCCATGTACCGAGCGCTGTTCGTGGTCGTCGCATTCGCCGCGCTGATCGGATGTAAAAAGAAGTCGGAGGACGCCGGCCCAGGCGGGGACGCCGCTCCGGCCGACACCACTGCGTACACGATCAAGATCGCCAAGCGGGACAAAGGCACGAAGTGGCAGATCACCACGGAGAAGACCAAGTCGTTCACGACCTCCACAAAGAAAGAAGGGACCGGCACCGAGACGGAGAAAGAGAAGCAGGATTACATCGAGACGATTCTGGCGTCGGAGAACGACAAGCCGACGAAACTTACCCGAGCCTATCGCTATGCCCAAAAAGCGGGCAAGTCCGGCACTTACCAAGACCTCCCGTATTCCGGCAAGTCAGTGCTGATCGAGAAAAAGGGCGATTTGTACACGTTCACGGTCGATGGCCGCCAACTCGCCCCGCGAGAAGCCGAGGCGCTACTCGAAGAGTTTAAACCAACGAAGCGCAAGAACGGCGCTGAATCAGACGAGGAGAAATGGTTACCCAAAGCCGCAGTACGCATCGGAGAGAAGTGGGACATCCCGACCGATGAGGGTGACAGGGCCATGGAGAAGGCTACGGGACGGCTCACGAAGGCGTACCGCAACAAGAGTGGCAGGCAGTGTGGTGTTATCACGTTCGAAGGCGAGATGACGGTGCCGATAGAAGCAAACAAGCCGAGCAAGGTGTCTCTTGTGTTTACACGGGACGGTCCCATCGATGGCACTTCGGGGGAAACGAAAATAACGAGCAAGATTACCGCGAAATGGAAAATGACCGACCCGGAACACGGTGAAATCACGGCGTCGATGGAACTCACGGAAACGAAGACTGCCAGCGCCGTCGAGTGACGGCGCCGAGGTTGTCCCGCCGGCCTCACTTCCTTTTTTTCTTCCCCGGCGCGGGCTTCTCTTCGGGCTTCTCCGCTTGCGGCTTCTCCTTCGGGGCCGGCGGCTTGGCCCGCGCGGGCGGGGCGACGCCGCCGGGCGGCGGGGCGATCACGTAGCCTAAATCCCTCAGCGCCGCCACGAGCATTTCCGCGTCGGCCACCGCGTCGGCACCGTCCACGCGGGCCAGCGCGATCACCGCGTACCAGTACCGCTCGCGGTCGCGCGGGGAGAGCGTGTCCGGGTCGGCACCCAGTTCGCGGCCGAGTTCGGGGTCGAACCGGAGCGCCTTCAGCAGGTTGGCGAGTTCCCGCCATGTGAGGCCGGCCGAGACCCGCGTCCCGTCCGGCTTGGTTACGGTGCGACCGATGGCGATGTGCAGTAGTCCGCGAAACCGGCCCGCGACCAAGCCGTTGGTGCGGGCCGTTTCGAGGAGATCGCGGATGCCGTCCATCCTGTCCCTCCGTCCGCTACCCGCGACCCGATTCCGGTCCGACTCTGGCGTCAGTATCCGGGCGACACCCGGCACGACGCTCGGCGGCAGAGTCATATATACTTCGCCCATTTTACCAGACCACCGAGTTTATACCCAAAGGTGCCATCCTGCGGCATCTTTTCGTCTCGGTGTGGGCACAGGTTGGAGCCGGCCTGCACCAAACGTCAGGTATTTCTCGCTCGTGTGCCGCACAACCCGCGCGGCGGTGGTGGGTTAATCGGACAGTGCCGCCTTCAGCAGTCGGGCCGCTTGTTCCGGGTCGTCGGCCGCGCAGATCGCGCCACTCACGGCTACACGACGACCCCCGGCCGCGACCACCTGCCCGACGTTCGCCGGCCCGATGCCGCCCAGCGCGAACGCCGGGAGCGAGGTCTCCGCGACCGCGGCCCGCACGAAGTCGAGGCCGGGGAAGTGGTCGAACACCTTCGTCTTCGAGGGGAACGTCGGCCCGATGCCGACGTAGTCCGCACCGTCGAGGATCGCGGCACGAAGTTGCTCGACCGTGTGCGTGCTGACGCCGATTAACACGCCGGCCCCCACAATCCGCCGGGCGTCCTTCACGGTCACGTCGTCTTGCCCCAGGTGAACGCCGTCGGCTTCGCACAGTCGGGCGATGTCCGGGCGGTCGTTGACCACGAACAGTACATCCGACTGCCGCGTCCATTTGCGCACGTCCCTAGCGCACGCGAGGAACTCGCGGTCCGGCATCGTCTTCTCGCGAAGCTGGAACACGTCGGCTCCGCCGCGGGCGGCTTCGCGGATCGTCCAGTCGAGCGACGCGACGCACTGTGCCTTCGTGAGCAGCACGTACAACCGTGCGGCGGCCAGTCGTTCGCGGCTGGCGGACCCGAGCGATACGGCCCGTTCGAGCGTGTACGCGCGGTAGCGGAGCGCCTCCAACTCGCGTCCGAGGTCCGGGCCGAACACCTTCCCGAACTCTTCTAGACTTCGCAGCGACTCCTGAAGCCGTTTCAGATTTACGACCGCGACGTGCGCCGGCGAGGCGCGCTCGTACTCGCCGCCGGCGGTCGCGGTGGTGCCCACGTCGCGGAGCGTGTCGCGCGCGGCGAGCAGTGCGTGTTGAGGCAACTTCCGCGCCGCTGAGGCCAGCCCGTGGCGCAGTTCCTTCACCTGTTCCGTGAGGAAGCGGTCGTCTAGCGCGAACCGGCAGTAGTCCTCCAGCACGCGGGCCGCTTCGCGCGCGCGGTTGAAGCTCGCGTCCAGGATGCGGGCCGCGTCGATCTCGGCCGTGATGTCGGGTTCACCCCCCCCCCCCCCGGCCCCCTCCCTGGAGGG
>JAYUBA010001267.1:0-3478 GCA_043741075.1 Frigoriglobus sp. | reverse complement strand
CGAAGCCGCGAGCGGCGAGTCACCGGTCGGTGTCCGCGTCGAGCGACCGGACGATGGCCCGCAGCACCGGGTCGTTCTTCTCGCGATCGAACTCGCTCACTTGGGCCAGCAACAACAGCGGGCCGGCGAACGTGTCGAGGCCGCGGACCCGACAGATCGCGGCCGTGTCCGCGGTGAGGAAGTCGGCGTCGTACCCGACCGCGGGGAGCTTGCAGATCGTTTCCATCGCGGGTTCGGCGTCGAGTTCCGCGTACACGCCCTTGAGCGAGTCGAGCGCCTGGTCCGCGAGGGTGCCCGCGTCCGACGCGCCCGGCTGCAGCGACGCCAGGAAGAACGCCGTGCCCCGGCTGGACGCGGTGACGGTCCACCCGCCGTCCGCGTCCTCTTCTGTCTCTGCGGTCCAGTCCGCCGGGTAGCGGAACGAGATGCCGTCGCGCTCGAAGGTGTTCATGGCGTTCCCTCTCGCCCACGGACGGCCGTCCGTGGGCGGTCGGTTCAATTCACCCCCTCCTGCGTCTCCCGTACCAACTGATCGACCACGCTCCGCGTCGTGCCGGTCTCGTTGAACGTCTTCAACTGGCGGTCGGCGCTGGAGCCGCCCTCCATGATCTTATACGCGTACTCGATCTCCTTGCGGGTGCCGAGTTCGTCGATCACGTCGCGCAGGAACCAGTCGATCATCTCGTGAATCAGCTCGCGGACCGGCACCTCCTGCTGCTTGCCGAGGTCGAGCAACTTGCCGTCGAGGCCGTACCGCACCGCCCGCCACTTGTTCTCCTCGATCAGCTCGGTCGGGTACACGCGGAACGTGATGTTGTCGCGGCGCAGCTTCCACAGCTTCGCGATGATCGCCTGGAAGATGGCCGCGATGCACACCGCCTCATCGACCTTCGTGCAGACGTCGCAGATGCGGAACTCGAGCGTCGGGTAGCGGTGGTTGGGGCGCACGTCGTACCAGATTTTGGACCCGTCCGGGATGCACCCGGTGCGCGTCATCGTGTCCACCATGCCGTTGTATTCGCCCCAGTTGCTGAAGAACGGCGGGATGCCGCTCCGCGGGAAGTGGCGGAAGATGATCGACCGGTACGACTTCAGCCCGGTGTTGCGGCCGGTCCAGAACGGCGACGACGTACTCAGGCAGAGGATGTGCGGGGCGAAGTACCGGGCCACGTTCATCGCGTCGATGAGGAAGTCGCGGTCCTCGATGCCGATGTGGACGTGCGTGCCGAAGATGAGCAGTTGGCGGGCGAGGTCCTGCATGTCGTTCTGCACGCCGAGGTAGCGCTCGAACGGGGTGATCTCCTGCTGCTCCCAGCTCGAGAACGGGTGCGTGCCGGCGGCGGCGATGACCAACCCGTGCCGCCCGGCGAGGTCGGAAATGCCCTTCCGTAGTTTCACCAACTCGACGCGCGCGTCGGCCGGCGTCTGACAGATTTCGGTGCCCACCTCGACCATCGACTGGTGCAGTTCGGCCTTGATCTGCTCCTTCAGGACGAGCTTCCCCTCTTCCAGAATCTGCGTGATGTACGACTTCAACTCCCCGGTCGCCGGGTCGATGATCTGGTACTCCTCCTCGATGCCGAGCGTGAGCGACGGAGCTTTCATGGCGAAGTTCCAGGTTCCAGGGTTCCAAGTCCGAGTTAGTAGTTTAGCCGGCTGATTCCCCACTCCTTGAGGATCGCCTCCGCTTCCTCGAACGTCACTTCCCCGCTCCGCTCGTCAGCGCGGAACGTGTCGCGATAGTGCGGCCCGCAACTGACATCACACCGCCACGGGTTCTTTCCCGCTCGCGCCGCGTTGTAGTCGTACCTAACGGTCAGGCATTCCGATACAAAGCTGTCTGGCTCTGACTTTGAAGGGAACTTCTTTCCACTGTAGTAGTAGTCGTACTCTTGATGCAGGTTCCTCCGCGGGTCAACGGAGAGATACTTCATCGCGTGCATGGGGTTCTCTGTCGTCTTTGGATTGGCTTTAGCTGGGTTCGCCCAATCCGCTTCAAGGTAGCCACCTCTCCCATTCCAGTCGTCCGGGATGATCGGAACCTGGCGTGCCTTCCGCTCTTCGTTGTACTCACGGCCAAGCTCTCCCTCCGGCGGGCGGATACGACAGCCCACCGAGAGGGAAACGACGGCACAGAAGAATACGAAGGTACTTATTCGCATGGCGGCTCGCCTCAGCGCCAGAACTGCTTCTTGTAACCGCTACCGCGGCTCGACGAGGAACGTGGGCACGGTGGAACCGCCCCCCGCGGTCACGTTCACCAGCGCCTCGGTGGAGATGCGCGTCAGGCACCCGTGCATGAACGACCCGAACGCCACGTACGGGTTCGTGTCCAGCATCCGGTCGATCACCTGGAGCGAGTTGCCCTCGAAACTGGGGAAGGCTTCGCTCGGGAGCCGCACCTTCTGCTGCACGACGTAGGGCAGGGCGAGCGCCGTCTGGAGCGCGTCGTCCCAGGCGCGCGGATCGACCGTCCAGCCGAGGACGATCCCCTTGCCGCCGTAGTCGTCGTTCGGCTTCAGCACCAGCCGGTCCTTGTTCGCCGACGCCCACGGCACGAGGTCGATCTCGGCCCCGTCCGGGCCGGTCGTGATCCGCGGTTCCACGACGCGCGTCCAGGGGATGTGCTTTTTGATGGCCGCGAGCTGCCCCGGCGCGAACATGGCCGCGTTCCGCTCGTCCGACAGCACCGCGAGCGACGCCTTCTTGAACAGGATTTTACACCGGAACGAGTTCACCATGCACACGGCCCGGTCGCGCACCGCCCGCACGACGGGGTGGTCGATGCCGCCGCGCTCGATCAGTTCGCTGATGAGCACCCGCTTGTAGATGAGCGTGATGTGGTAGTCGCCGGCCATGAGCTTGCCGTCGCGGAACTCGACCTCGCGCGGATCGACGATGCGGGCCTCGATGCCCATCGCCTTGAAGTAGTCGTAGAAGAGGACGAACTCGCTGAACGTGGGCACCTCGCGCCAGTCGAGGATGGCGACCCGCGGCGCGTCGGACGTGTTCCCCTGCCACCGCTTGAACGAGTCGGTGAGGGCGTGCAGGATACCGGGCTTGGCCGGGATCGGGCTGACGCGGAACCGGCGCTGGAACTCCTGGAACACCGGCACGCCGTAGAAGAGTTCGGCGAGCGCGTCGGAGTACCCGGCACCGGCGGGCGTCTCCGTGTTGAACTCGGTGAACAGGAGCTCGTCGTCGGACGCGAAGAACGTGTCGAACCGGCTCGTCGGGCTGGGGTCGGGGAAGCCCGGATCGATGCCCAGAAGTTGCTCCTCCCAGTCGAGCATCCGGAACTGTTGGCGGAAGGTGGCGTCGGCGAGCGCGCGACCGTACACGGCCTGGAACGCCGGGAGCAGCACCTTCACGGTGTCGTGCAGGAGGCGGTACTGCGCCGGGGTGAGGAACCGGGGGCGGAGCACGGTGCAGACTGGCCGTGCCCCGAAGTGCAGCCCGCGGAGGTGCTGCGCGTTCT
>JAYUBA010001266.1:0-3482 GCA_043741075.1 Frigoriglobus sp. | reverse complement strand
TCCGGGGCGATGCAGCCGTTCTTGCCGCCGGTGCAACTGCCGATGTACGCGCGGTCGAGCTTGGTCCCCTTCACCTCCGAGACGTTCGCCTTGTTGTCCGGCGAGTGCGGCTTGGCGAGCACCGGCTCCATCTTCGACACGTCGTACACCTTCTCGAAGATGAACCGCGCGCCGGGGTCGGTGCGCACCGCGGTGTACGGCTTCTGCCCGGCGTTCCGCTTGTTCACGTAGTCGAACGTGACCTGATCCGCCGCGATGATGCCGTTCTTCCCGCCGGCCTCGATGGCCATGTTGCACAGCGTCATCCGCTCCTCGATGTTGAGCGCGAACACGCCGTCGCCGTCGAACTCCATGGCGCGGTAGGTGGCACCGTCCACGCCGATGTCGCCGATCACGGCGAGGATCAAGTCTTTCGCCATGAGGTAGGGCGGCATCTTGCCGTGGAACACGAACCGCATGGTCGGCGGCACCTTCAGCCACAGCTTGCCGGTGCCGAGGACGAACCCCGCGTCCGTGTTGCCGATGCCGGTGGCGAACTCGCCGAACGCGCCGGCGGTGCAGGTGTGGCTGTCGGTGCCGAGCAGCACCTCGCCCGGTCGCGTGTGCCCTTCTTCCGGCAGCGCGATGTGGCACACGCCCTTGTAGTTCTCCGTGCCCACGTCGTAGAAGTACTTGATGTCCTGTTCCTTCGCGAACTGGCGCAGCACGTCCACGTTGCGGTTCGCCAGCGCGTCCTTCGTGAAGATGTAGTGGTCCGGGATGAGGACGAGTTTGTCCTTGTCCCACACCTTCGCGTCCCGGCCGAACTCCTTGTGGAACACGCCGAACGTGCCCGGCCCGCACACGTCGTGCGTCATGAGCACGTCCACGTTGGTCCAGACGTTCTCGCCGGGCGCGACGCTGCTCTTGCCGCTGGCGCGGGCCAGGATCTTCTCGGTCATCGTCATCGCGGACATGGGTGGAACTCCGGTGAACCCGGCGTCACGGCCGGGGGTTGAGTTGCGGGTCGTTGAACAGGTCGGCGAGTAGCAGGGCGAACCCGGGCAGCACGGTGCCGCCGTCGAGGGTGTCGGTCGCGGTGAGCAGGGTGTGGGTCGTCGGGTCGGTGTACACGGCGACGGTGCGGTCGTCCGGCTCGATCTCCCACACCAACTTCGTTCCGGCCGCGAAGTACTCTCTCCGCTTCCGCGCCAGTTCGGCGGTAGCGTTCTCGGGTGTTGGGATATCAATCACGAGGTCCGGGCCAACGGGCGCAATGTCTGGAATCTTGCCGGCCTCGGTCAGTAACCGATCCCAGCGGATGAACGCGACATCCGGTAGCCGAACGACGCCCGGACTGACACGATACGGACCGGAAGCCATTGTCACCGCGCCAAGCCGCGCGGCCTTCACGAACTCCAGCAGGCGAACGCCAACCGCGACCTCGGCCATTCCCTTCCACAGCGCGAGCGATTTCTGCACCAGTATCCCGTCTACCAGTTCGACCTGCCGACTCCGCAGGAGATGGTCTTCCGTCGCCGTGCCAGGAAACGGGGTCCACAGGATGCGGTGGAGGGGCACGTCGCCGAGCGCGTACACCACGTCCGCGAGCGTGTCCGGTTCGGTGGTTGCCGTGGTCATGCGCGGTCTCCGCGGGGGTATACCCCATCATAGCGTTCTGGAAACGACGCGGGACAGGCCGGAGCCTGTCCCGCGCGTCGTCGCGACGTGCCGCGCCCACCGCCGGCGCTCGCGGTTACTTCTTCTTGCCGGTCAGAACGGTGAAGTCGTGTGACTTGGCTTCGGCGGCCACGGTCGCGGTCAGTTCCGTCTTGTCGCGGTCGCTGAACTTGGCCGGGAGCCATTCGCTCGCCCTGGACTCGATCGGCGGGACGTTCGGGTCCGGGGTGGTGCCGTCGGCGTTGCGGCGGAGGCTGATCGTCACCTTGTACTGGCCGGGCGGAAGCCCCTTCTTGCCCTGCGGGGTGGTGATCTCGTAGCGCCCGGTCTTGTCGGCCACCGCCGTGCCGCCGTTGCCCGGCGTCCCGTCCTTCGGGACGAACGCGACCGCCGCGCCGTCGCCGGGCGCGCCGTCCACGGTGACGGTCCCGGCAACGGGCGCGAGGCCGTCGGTGCCCCCGCCGCACCCGGCGGCGGCGAGCAGGACGGCCACCAGACTCAGTTCGGTCGCGCGGCGCATGAACGGCTCCTCCCTTCAGGGGTCAGTCGGTGTTGGCGACGGTGCCTTCGGACATCGTACCCATCTGGCGGAGCGTGTCGTAGGTCACCGACTCGCGCACGAAGCGGACGGACGCGTCGCCCATGGCGAAGTGGCACCCGCCGGTGTGCAGGCTCCCGGCGCGGCCCCAACTGCCGAGCCGGCCGGGGAGCGGGGTGACGTAGCCGTAGAAGCTCCAGTCGTTGATCCCGGCGGCCGGATCCACGCCCGTGTGGACCCACGCCCGGTAGCCCCACGCCGCGGTCGTGCCGTTGTACACGTCCAGCGTCGTCTCGCCGATCATGAACGTGTTGCTCGACCCGTCCGTCACGTCGGTGATCCGGGTCGAACTGTTCTGCCCGAACATGTACTTGCGGCCCGCCGGCGCGGCCTTCCAGTAGTTGCACGCGGACAGTTCGCTCTGGGAGGCGATGAAGTCGTAGTTCGTCTTCATCCCGCCGAGGCTGCCGGTGGAGCCGTAGGCCGACCCGGCCGGGAGCAGTTCGGTCCCGCTGTCGGACGGGCACCGGAAGGTGGCGATGCGCGTACTCATCAGCGGGCCGTTGCCGTTGGTGGCCGCGTCGCCGACCAGCGTGCCGCCCGGCCCGCCGCCGTACGGGGTGTCGCCCCACAGCGAACCGGGGCAGCAGTACGCGGTGTTCTGGTTGCTGAACGCGGACTGCTTGTTCAGCTTGGTATCGAGGTTCGACTGCTCGATGTAGGCGAGCAGGAGGACCAGCCCGTTCATGTTGATGATCTGGGTGTCGCCGGTGTAGGTGGGCGGGCTGTTGTTGCACCACCCGTACCCGACGCCGGCGGGCGGGAGCTTGCCGTAGGCGCTCTCGTAGTTGTGGCAGGCGAGCGCGACCTGCTTGAGGTTGTTGGAACAGGCCATGCGTGCCGCGGCGGCCCGCACCTTCTGAACGGCGGGGAGCAGTAGGCCGATGAGGATCGCGATGATCGCGATCACGACCAGCAGTTCGATGAGGGTGAACGCGCGGCGCGTGCGGTATCGGGTCATAAGGACACCCCGGAAAAAGGGCAGGCGGAACGAAGCGGGCGGCGGGGGAGGAGAAGAGTTCTTGGAACCGTTCCGCGGGGCGATGGCAAGCGGAAACCGGCGCGCGTCACACCGCGAACGCGCCCGGCCCGACGTGGAAGTAGCGGCTGAGTTTGCCGATCTGCGTGCGGTTCAACTTGCGCTTGCCGGCCAGCACTTCGGAGACGGTGGATTTATACTTCACGCGGTGTCGCGTGAGACATCGCGCTTTGGCGAGCCGGGAGC
>JAYUBA010001265.1:0-11192 GCA_043741075.1 Frigoriglobus sp. | reverse complement strand
CGAGGCTCCCGCCGAGACCCGCGTGGCTCGGTGGGAGCCTCGCCCTCCCAAGAGCGAACGCCCCCCCAAGAGCGAAGACATCCTGCTGTCCGCCCACTACGCTTGCACGCACTGCAACATCAGCTACGAGCCGCCCACGCCGCAGTTGTTCAGTTTCAACAGCCCGCACGGCATGTGCCCGGCGTGCGACGGCCTCGGCACGCTCTACACTTTCGACGACGACCTGCTCATCCCCGACCCGTCGCTCAGCGTCTACGACGGGGCGCTCCCGATCGTCGGCCCGCTCAAGGGCATGGGCCGGTGGCGCAAACACGTCTACGAGGGCGTCGGCAAGTCGCTCGGCATCGACCTGAAGACGCCGAGAATGAACTCACCGAGGCGCACCAAAACCTGCTGCTGCAAGGCAGCGGTGAGGCACACATCGTTTGGGAGTGGAAGCAGCGCGGCGGCAAGGTGTGGAAGCACGGCGGGAAGTGGGACGGGATCGTCCCGCAACTGATCGCGCAGTTCAAGAAGACCGCCGCCGGGCCGCGGCGGATGCAGCTCGAAAAGTACATGCGCCGCGTCCACTGCCCCGCGTGCGACGGCCAGCGCCTCAACCCGCAGGCGCGGGCGGTTCGCGCCGGTGGCCGCACGCTCGTGGAAGTTGGCCACTCACCCATCGGCGAGCTGATGCCGTGGTTCGACACCTACGAGAAGACCATCACGCACACGTCGAAGGTCGTCGCGGGCGAGTTGTTAAAGGAGATTCGCGCCCGCCTCGGCTTCCTTCTGAACGTCGGGCTTCACTAGCTCACGCTCGACCGCCAGGCGCCCTCGCTCTCGGGCGGCGAGGCGCAGCGCATCCGGCTCGCGTCGCAGATCGGCAGCGGGCTTGTGGGCGTGCTGTACGTCCTCGACGAACCGAGTATCGGCCTGCACCCGCGCGACAACGCCCGCCTGCTCGCGAGCCTCGAACGCCTCCGCGACATGGGCAACACGGTCCTCGTGGTCGAACACGACGAGGACACGATGCGGGCCGCGGACTACCTCGTGGACTTCGGCCCCGGCCCCGGCGTCCGCGGCGGTGAGATCGTCGCCGCCGGCACGCCCGCGGAGGTGTTCGCCGAGCCGCGCAGCCTCACGGCGCAGTACCTCACCGGGAAGAAGTCGATCCCGGTGCCGGAGAAACGCCGCGCGCCGAACGGCAAGGCGCTTCGCATCATCGGCGCGCGTCACAACAACCTGAAGGACGTGACCGTAGACATCCCGTTGGGCGTGTTCGTCTGCGTGACCGGCGTGAGCGGGTCGGGCAAGTCGTCGCTCATCAACGATGTCCTTCGCAAAGGGCTTTCAGCCATCACTCTGAGCGGGGGGCGTAAGCCCCCTGTGGAAGAAGAGAATGGCGATGAAGACGAAGAAGAGTTGGTAGTTGAGGGGACAGAAGGCGCGCGGATCGAGGGTGCCGAACACATCGACAAGGTCATCGACATCGACCAAACGCCCATCGGCCGCACCCCGCGGTCGAACCCGGCGACGTACATCAAGCTGTGGGACGAGATTCGCTCGCTGTACGCTCAAATGTCGGACGCGAAGGTGCGCGGGTACAAGCCGGGCCGGTTCAGCTTCAACAAGCCCGGCGGGCGGTGCGAGGCGTGCGAAGGGAACGGCGCGAACAAGCTCGCGATGGACTTCCTCGCCGACGTGTGGGTCCAGTGCCCGGTGTGCGAGGGCCGCCGGTTCAACCGCGAAACGCTCCAGGTGAAGTACCGCGGCAAGTCGATCCAGGACGTGCTGGAAATGGAGGTCGCGCAGGCGCTCGAACACTTCGAGCACGTCCCGAAAGTCCGCGCGATGGTGCAGACGCTGCACGACGTGGGCCTCGACTACATCAAGCTCGGCCAGCCGTCTCCCACGCTCTCCGGCGGCGAGGCGCAGCGCATCAAGTTGGCGAAGGAACTCGTCCGCCGCAGCACCGGGAAGACGCTCTACATCCTCGACGAGCCGACCACCGGCCTGCACTTCGAGGACGTGCGGAAGTTGCTCGAAGTGCTCCACGGCTTCGTGCAACAAGGGAACACCGTCCTCGTGATCGAACACGATCTCGACGTGGTGAAGACCGCCGACTGGGTGATCGACCTCGGCCCAGAGGGTGGCGCGGGCGGAGGCGAAATCGTCATCGCAGGAACCCCAGAGCAAGTGGCGAAGTGCAAAGCCTCCTACACAGGTCAAGCGCTCGCACCAGTCCTATCACCCTCCAAAAGCCCACGGACGGCCGTCCGTGGGCGCGGCGTGAAGGCTTCCCCTCAGAAGGAGCAACCTGCCCAATTCATCACCCACCTGTGTGTCGAGGGCGCGTGCCAACACAACCTGAAGAACGTCTCGGCGAAGTTGCCGCGCGACAAGATGACGGTGTTCTGCGGCCCATCGGGTTCGGGCAAGTCGTCGCTCGCGCTGGACACCATTTACGCCGAGGGACAGCGCCGTTACGTCGAATCGCTTTCCAGTTACGCCCGGCAATTCTTGGGGCAAGTTCAGAAGCCGAAGGTGGAGCGCGTCACCGGCCTATCGCCGGCCATCAGCATCGAGCAGAAGACGACGAGCAAAAGCCCGCGGAGCACGGTCGGCACGGTTACCGAGATTTACGACTACCTCCGCATCCTCTACGCTCGGTTGGGTCAGCGCCACTGTCCGCAGTGCGGCCGACCGGTCGGCACTCAGACCGCGGACGAGATCGTTGACAAGGTGTTGTCACTACCGGAAGGCACGAAGCTGTTCATCATGGCACCGCTGGAGCGGAAGGGGCAGGAGAAGTACGAAACCCTCTTCGACGAGATCCGCCGCGCCGGGTTCACGCGCATGCGCGTGGACGGCAAGAGCTACACCATCGACGCGCCGCCCGAAATCGACCACCGCCGCAAGCACAACGTGGAAGTGGTGGTAGACCGCAACGTGGTCAAGCCGGGCACGCGAACCCGGCTCGCGGAGGCCGTGGAACAGTCGCTCGACCTCGGCCGCGGGGTCATGCATATCGCTTATGTGGAAGCCGATGTCGATGAAGCGAAGTGGAAGGTGGAGAAGTTCTCGCAGCACCTTGCGTGCGAGCATTGCAATTTGAGTTTCGAGCCGCTCAACCCGCACCACTACTCGTTCAACAGCCCGCTCGGCTGGTGCCCGACCTGCGAGGGCCTGGGCTTCCAGCGCGGGGCGAACGCGAACCTCCTCCTCGGCGACACGAGGTTGTCACTCCGCGACGGTGCCGTGACCGCGTGGCCCGCGCTCGCGAAGGGTTCGCCGTGGCTGCCGTTCGCCGACGCGCTGGCGAAGCACGCCGGGTTCTCGCTGGACGCGCCGTTCGCCAAGCTCGACCCGGCCCACCAGCGCGCGGTGCTGCACGGCACCGGCGACGCGTGGGTGGTGCTCGACCCCGTGACGAGCGGGGGGCGTAAGCCCCCTGTGAAGGGCAAAACGAAAGTAATTCCGACGAGCGCGGCAGCCAAGTTCCAATACAAGGGGCTGTTCCCCGCGGTGGACGAAGCATCACGGGTGTCGTGGGTGTACCGCGCGCGGCTCGAACACCTCGTGGACGAGGTGCCCTGCTCCGCCTGCCGCGGCGCGCGGATTCGCGCCGACGCCGCCGCGACGCGGTTCGCCGGTCTTTCGCTCGGCGAACTGTGCGCGAAGTCCCTCGGCGACACGCTCGCGATGTTCGACGCGCTCAAGCTCTCGAAGACGGAGCGGCAGGTCGCGGGCGAGGTCCTGCGCGAGATCGCGTCGCGCCTCAAGTTCCTGGTGGATGTGGGCTTGGATTACCTCGCGCTCGGCCGGCAGGGGCCGACGCTCTCCGGCGGGGAGGCGCAGCGCATCCGGCTCGCGTCCCAGATCGGGAGCGGGCTTACCGGTGTTCTCTACGTCCTCGATGAACCGACCATCGGCCTCCACCCGCGCGACAACGAGCGCCTGCTTCAAGCCCTCCACCGCCTCCGCGACCTCGGCAACACGCTGGTGGTTGTGGAGCACGACCGCGAGGTGATCGCGGCGGCGGACCACCTGCTCGACTTCGGCCCCGGTGCCGGGGACCGCGGTGGCGAGATCACCGCGAGCGGCACACCCAAGCAGGTGACGAAGAACCCCGCCTCGCTCACCGGGCAGTACCTCAGCGGCAAGCTGGCGATCCCGGTGCCGAGCAACCGCCGGATCGCGGCGAAGAACCTAACCCCCCAACCCCCTTCCCTAAGAAGGAAGGGGGCGAAAACACCGTCCAGCCTTAGCCCCTCTCCCCTTGGGGGAGGGGTTGGGGAGGGGTTCTTGAGTCCGGCCGGTAACGTCCTCTCCATCATCGGCGCGCGGCAGCACAACCTGAAGAACGTGGACGTCCACATCCCGCTCGGCGCGTTCGTCGCGGTCACCGGCGTGAGCGGGTCCGGGAAGTCGTCGCTCGTCAACGAGGTGCTGTACAACACGCTCGCGCGCAAGCTGCACCGCGCGCGCACGGCCGGCGCGGCGCACGACGACATCCGCGGCCTCGAACACATCGACAAGATCATCAACGTCGATCAGGATCCGATCGGCAACTCGCCGTCGTCGAACCCCGCCACCTACACCGGCGTGTTCGACCTCATCCGCGAGCTGTTCGCCCGGTTACCGGAGTCGAAGGTGCGCGGCTACCACCCGCGCCGCTTCAGCTTCAACCAGAAGGGCGGGCGGTGCGAGGCGTGCGAGGGCATGGGCCAGAAGGTCATCGAGATGCACTTCCTCCCGGACGTGTGGGTGGAGTGCGACACCTGCCGCGGCAGCAGGTACAACCCCGAAACGCTCGCGGTACGGTACCACGGCAAGAGCATCGCCGACGTGCTGAACATGCGCGTCACCGAGGCGCTGGAACTGTTCAACAACATCCCGAAGATTCGGCACATCCTCCAGACGCTGCACGACGTGGGCCTCGGCTACATGGCGCTCGGCCAGCCCGCCCCGACCATGTCCGGGGGCGAGGCCCAGCGCGTGAAGCTCGCGGCCGAACTCGCCCGCCCCAGCACCGGGAAGACGCTCTACCTGCTCGACGAGCCGACCACCGGACTGCACTTCGACGACATCCGCAAGCTGCTCGACGTGCTTCACCGGCTCGTCGATCTCGGCAACACCGTCATCACGGTCGAGCACAATCTCGATGTCATCAAGACCGCGGATTGGATCATCGACCTCGGACCGGAGGCCGGCGGGGCCGGCGGCGAGGTGGTCGCGTGCGGCACGCCGGAGGAAGTGGTACGGCAGTTCGATAGCGGCGCGGCCACGCACACCGGGCGCATCCTGAAGGGCGTTCTCGCGGCCGGGCCGCACGTCGAGCGCGCGAAGTTCGACCCGAAGGCGGCGCTCGCCGAGCGCGACGGCGACCTCGATATTTCCGAAGTCGGCAAGGATCAGAAGCTGCCGTGGGAAGCGGACGGCCCCGGCTGGCACACCCGCGACCGCGTCACCACGACCGGCAAGCCGGTGAAGTGGGACGGCGGCGCGCTCGCGTGGGCCGTCGAACTCGTGGAGGAACTCGGCACGTTCTCGGAGACGAACTGGAACCACCGCAGTATCGTCGAGGTTCCGCTGGCGAAGAAATCGGAGGGCTGGTTCCTGCACGCGATGACCGGGCACGAGGCGTACTTCAAGCTCGTGTTCCGCCTGCCGGGGCGGCCGTTCAAGCAGGAGCAACTCGAAGCGAAACTCAAAGTGCGCCCGCTGTCCGACACGCCCGGCCTCGAAGGCTACGCCCGCGACGGCAACCGCGTCGAGGTGTCCAACGTCCCCGGCGGGCAACAGATCGTGATCGTCGTTCACAAGAAGGACGAGATCGACACCGGCGCGTTCCGCGAGTTCCTCGCGCGGGCCGTCGAGGTCGTGCGGGGCGTGAGCGCGACCGCGGCCGGCGGCGTCGAGGGCAACATGCCGTGGAAGAAGGACGGCGAGAAGTGGCACCTTGGGGACAAGGGCTTCCCGCCGGGCCAGGGGGCGAAGTGGGACCGCGCGCTGCTACCGAAGCTGGTGAAACTGCTCCGCGAGATCGACCCGGCGCTGGAGTTCAAGTGGGACGTGCGGGACGCGGTGACGGTGCGGCCGGCGGGCGCGTCGCGGTTCTGGGCGCGGCTCAAGACGAAAGAGCGGGACGCGCTGGAAGTGTGGTTCACCGGCCGCCGCGGGCAAGCGAAACCGGCGCAGTTCGAGCACTTCGGACGGAACGCAACCGTCGAAGGCGACCGCGCCGACGGCAGCGAGGTGCTGAAGCTCTGGCTCGCCACGAGTAACCACTTGGACGTGGCCAAGCTGAAGCCGCTGCTCGCGGAACACCTGAAGGGCTTCAAGAAGGCGTTCCGCGCCGACGCCAACGAGAAGGAAGCGGGGTGACCACAAAACACGACGACGCGCGCCGACTTTACGGGTGATGAAGTCGGCGCGCGTCAGTTGCGTTCGGCGGTGAGATTGATGTTAGCCGAGCAGCCGCTTTTCAGCGTCGGTCAGCTCGAGGCCCAGTTCCTTCTTTACCGCAGCAGTCGCCTTCGTGAACATGTCGCGGCTCGTCACGATCTTGTCTCCGTTCATGATGCTGTTCTGCCAGAAGGGGTTGCTTCGAGACCAGTCAATCCCGGCCAAGAGGCGCGTGAGGCGCGTGCGTTCCGTCTGGTCGGTCTTAGTGTAGATTGCGTGCCCGACCTTGCCGATGACGACGAGACCAGAGGCGTTGAAGTGGAGCCGCGTTTGGCGCTGCTCATATGCATCCTCGCCCGTCCCCGTGTTGCTGGCCGTCACCTGGCGCCACTCAGGATTCGCGTCAGTAAAGTCGTTCAGGAACGTGGCAGCGTTACCCACGTGGGCCGCCATCTGCGCGTCTTCTTTGAGTCGTTCTTCCCCCACTTTGGCGATTTGGTCCTTGGGCGGCACCCGGCCTACGAGGAACTCTAAGAGAGCGGTCTGGAGCTGATTCAGGGTGAACACCTTGATCGTGTTCTTCCCCAACCGGGCGGCGCTCCGGTCCACGCGCCCCGTGAGGAACGGCACCTTGCGGATCGTTTCGTTCACGTACCGGACGACGAGGTTCGCATGGTCGAAGGCGGCCAGCATCGCCGGGGAGATCGGCTTGTTCTTCGCGCAGTCCACGAAGTCCTGGTGGATCTTCTCCCGATCAGTTTCAGTGCTGATGGTGACACCGATCCCGTCTTGACCGAGGCTCTTCCGCTTGTCGATGGCATCTTTAACTGCGTTGCCCCGGTGCTGCCCGTCTGTGACATCGAACTCTAGGCTGGTCGGGATCACGATGAACCCCAGGCGAACCTGGGAAGGGGTATCGATGGTGTAAAACGGTAACGGATCCTGCGTGTTCAGAGCGAGGGGAGGCAGGATGTAGTCCGTGGTTTTGCACAGGTACTCGGAGATATCCTTCCCGTGGGGAGCCATGAACGGACGGTTGATGTGTAGTTCAGGGTCGTCACCTTTTGGCGCGCTGTCGTATCGGACGTGACGAATCAGGGTCTGGAAGTTGAACGTCGTCAGGAGGAAGTAACGGTTGCCCTGCTTGTAGAGCATGGCCGGCGCCATGATGCTCATGCTCACCATCGCTGCCGTTGATGCGGCCTGAACGACTTCCTCGAACTTTTGGAACGAGTGGATGACCGGACCTCGGACTTCTGCCTGTTCGCTTGGGGTTTGGGCTTGAGGCGATACCATCTGGGGTCCAAAAGCCGTCATGGGAACTCCGGTGAGGATCGGCCATCCGAAATTCGGTATGGCGAATCACAGTTTAACCGGATTCAGAAAATAGTCAATAGTAATCCACCCCGATTTTAGGATGGGATGATTAATTTGTCTGTTTCTCCAGTCGCATCTTGGGGTGCAAGTCCTTGAGAAGAAGCCTTGCGACACCTGAGGGTCACGCGCTCACGGGATGTTGCCGAACTCCAGCTTGTTCAGGAACAACATGCGGCGGTCGCCGCGGGCGTAGTAGTCTTCGAGCAGAACCTCCAGGTTCGGCTCCATCACCTTCGGCTTGTAGCCCGCCGGGGTGCTGCCGTTGAGAGCCACCCGCACCGGCTTCGTCCAGTCGATCATGTCGCCACTCAGCCAGATCGTGAGCTTCCTTACCTGCTTCGTCGAGACCGAGATGAAGTTATTCCCGCTGATGTCGCCCATCATGCTGGCGGGGACGATCGCGCCGCCGTTCTTACCGGGTGCGATCTGATCGGCCTGAAGCCAGTAGAAGCGGGTGTCGGTGTCGCGGTTCATCTGCCACGGTTCGCGGGCGCCGGCCCCAGTGCCGAGGGCCAGCGTCGCGGTGCCGTTCACCCGCGCCTTGCGCGACATCCAGTCGAACAGCACCGGCGTCTCGGCCCCGAACCACTCGACCCCGCGCCCCTTGTACACGCTCATCAGCGCCGGATACCCGCGCGGCATCCACTTCTCGTAAATCTTGCGCAGGTTCGCCAGCCCGTCGCCCGTCTGCTCGCCGGTCACCACGAAGAACGGCAGCTTCTGTGCGTTCCGCCAGTACTCGATGAACAGCCCCTGCCACTTGGGGATCGGCCCCATCGGGATCACGCCGGCGAACAGGTCCGGGTGCGACATGCCGACGTCCATCGCCATGTTCGCCCCCTCGCCGACGCCGATCATGAACACGCGGTCGTTGTCCACGGTGAAGTGGCGGATCGCGTCGCGCAGCGCGGCGGTGACGTACACGTGGTCCTCGCCCTGCCATTGCCACCCCTTCCCGAACAGCCCGGCCCACTCCGGGACGACGACGATGTAGCCGTTCTTGTCGGCCTCGTTGATGAGCGGGGCGAGCACCTCTTCGGTCGCGATGCCGGGGTGCGTGAGCAGGATCAGCACCGGGTACGCGCGGCCGTGGTGGTACTCCGGCGGGAGCTTCACCAGGTAGTCGATGCCGCCCGCCTGGCCGGGTGCCGGGAGCGTCACCCGCCGGTAGATGCCTGTGTCCTTGATCTTGCCGAGCGGCACTTGCACGCCGGTGCGGTCGAGCAGGTCTTCCGGCGCGGCCGGCGGCAACAGCGAGATCATCTGCGCCAGTTCGTCGATCGCGAGCGTGATGTTCTTCTTGTACCGGCCGAGGACCGCGGTGCGGTCGTTCATGGTCTCCGCGCGCTGGTAGGCCAGCACCGCCTCCCGCGCGCGCCACAGGTTCATGGCACCGTCCGGGTTCGGCGTGGCCCCGTTCTTCCCCTTCGCCCACCCGCTGACGGCGGTGGCGAGCAGTTCCTCCGGCTTCTTGGTCGGCTCGCGGCCCGCGGCCCGGTCGCGCTCCACCTGAAGGGCGAGCGTGACGAACGTTTCGATGCGGAGCGCCGAGTCCGGGTGAAGTTCCGCGTACACCTGCTCGCCGGCGGCGGCGAGGTCGAGTGCCAGCCCCGGTGTGGTGCGCGGCGGCTGCCACGTCGCAAGGGCCAGGCCTCCGGCGGCGGCGACGCGAGCGTGTACCGCGCGCAGGCCGGTCACGTCGTCGATGACGGCCCGGAGCAGGCGGCGGCCGGCGTCGTGGCGCTCCTGGCTGGTCTTCAGGTCGGCCGTCACCTTCGCGGCGCGGGCGACCTCCTTCGGCCCGGCCGTCTTCTCCGGGAACACCGCGAGCAATTCGGCCGCGTACTTGTACCGGCCGGCGGCCAGCGCCAGTTCGGCCTCGCGGACGACGAGTTCGGCCGTCGCGATGTCGATCTCCTTGACGAGCTTGTCGTGCTCCCCCTGCTCGACGATGTTCATCGCGCCGGGGAAGTCGCGCTTCAGCCGGTCCATCTCGTCATTGGCAATCTGGAGCCAGCCGGCATCGAGCATGAACTTGGCGAGCGCGAACCGCTTGATCGGGTTGCACTTGCCGTCCGGCTCGGCGATGTCCGGGTGCATCATCAGGAGTTTGCGGACCAGCTTCGGGTCCCACTCGGACGTGCGATAGGTGAGCCGCCACTGGTGCGTGGCGGACACGATGTAGAGGTAGTACGGGTCCATGTACGTGATCTGCTGATCGACCGTCTCGGGCGCCGCCCCCGGCACCGCCACGCTCATGGTGCGGACCCACTTCGCGTTGTACTCGCCGATCTTGAGCGTCGCGCCGCCGGCCGGGATCGGGTTGTTCCCCTTCCGACCGGGGAACGGCATGGTGTACGCCTTCATGTCGGGCCGCAACTTCGTGTCCGGGGAGATCCCGCCGAGTTGCTTCGCGTGGGTGCTGAAGATGGTGACCTTCGCCCCCTCGTCGATCATGTCGAAGCCGTTGCCCTTGACGATCGGGATGGCCCGCCCGCTCGCCTTGTCGATGACCGTCTCGGTCTCCTTCCGCACGTTCCCCTGGACGACGAACCCGTCCTTGAGGATCACCACGTCGGCGCCGGGCGCCGCGACCGCGCAGCCGGCGATCAGGGCGGCGGCCAGCGTGAGGCGTGCGGTCATGGGGTTGCTCCGTGGTGGCCCGTGGGGCGATGCGTCCATTGTTCCGTGTCCGGGGCGGCGGATCAAGCTCCCGTCGGATCGCCCGTTCGGCCGCTGGCGGTCCCGCGGCCCGGCGGCTATACTGCTGCTAACTGCCCCGACAGCCCGCCGTTGGTCGGAGACCTGGGAATGCCCATCCGGTTCCGGTGCTCGTACTGTAACCGCCTGCTCGGCATCGCCACCCGCAAGGCCGGGATGGAGACCATCTGTCCGCACTGCGGGTACACGATCACCGTCCCCGTGCCGCAGGAGGACAACGGGCGGCCGGACGACGACGCGCGGACGGAGCGCCTTGACCTGGAAGACATCGAGGAACTGCTGGGGAACGCGGTCACCGAAGTCGCGGCACCGCCAGCGGTCGCGGCGGCACCGGTGGCGGAAAAGCCGCGCCCGCCGGTACCCGCGTACCCGAAGCCCGTAGTTCCTCCGCCCGCGCCGAAGGTTCGGGCGGTTCCGCCCCCGGTGCCAAAGCCGGCGGCGCATCTGTCCGACGACCCGCCGCTGTTCGAGGGCGACGTGGACGCACTCCTCGGCACGACGAAGCCGCCGGAGGAACTAGCGCGGGCCAAGCCGCCCGCGGTGTCCGGCCTCGACGCGATGAGCCTCGGCGAACCGGCCCGGAACATCGTCATCAGCGGGCAGAAGGCGACGTTCCTGTTGCTGCTCGTCGTGGTGCTCATGGTGCTGTCGTTCGCGGCCGGCTACTTCCTCAAGGGGTGAAGCGGTCGTGTTATGGTGCGGGC
>JAYUBA010001264.1:0-3484 GCA_043741075.1 Frigoriglobus sp. | reverse complement strand
GAATGGGTGCAGCGCTGGGAGGCGACGAAGGCGGAACCAAAGGCTGTCAAGAAGGATCACCATTAAGCGCGTTCGTGGCCCTCGTCTTCAGCCCCGGCGGGCGACCGATGGTACGCAGGGGTGGAGCGGGCGCACGCGAACACAACCCTTGGATGACTCGCGGCCGGTACGCGCCGGTCGGACGCGCCCCGCGCGGTGCCCGATCCGCCTCTTTGAGACACTAACGGGGTTTGGAACCGGGCCGCCGCCGCGATATAAGGAGGTGTGGCAACCGCGACAACCTGGGAAGGTGCGATGGAACCGATCGAGCTGCGCGACCTGGACGCCGCCCGCCGCTACATACTGGAAGGGCTGTGGCTCCAGCGCGCGGTCAAGCCGACGGCGAAGACCGTGAAGGCGGCACTGGAGTGGGCGATGGAGATCGCCTCCGGCGGGCAGCCCCTGCCGCCGGTCGGGTTCGTCGCGGACGTGGGCCACGTCGCGTTCGGGGTGGACGCGGAACAGCGCCTGAAGGAGCCGGTGCCGGTCGCCGGCTGGCCCCCGGCGCTCGGTCGCAGTTACGAGGACCACGTCCTCGGGAAGCTGTACGCGGACTGGACGTTCGAGCGCGCCGGCGACGCCGTTCGCAAGTACAAAGTGGCGGACCAGAAGCGCGGGCTGGCGTACATCGTGAACCAGATCCGCGAGCGGGCCGGCATCCCCGGCGTGCTGCTCCCGCCGGCCGCGATCCGCGCGCTCCAAACGACACCCGCCGAAGACGTGCTCCGCGACGGCCTCGACGGCCTCGTCCGCGACGGCCCGTCGGCGCTCCTCGTTCAGATGTACGAGGCGCTCGTCTCCGCCGGCCGGCGGATGGCCGAGGTGCTCGGCCAGGAAGACATTCTCGCGCTCGAACAGGGCACCGCGCTGGCGGACATGGGGCAGTACGTCGCGCACCGCCAAATCCTTCAGACGACGGCGCGGCTGGAGTCGCGCCTCCCGGCGCGCCCGGTGAAGCCGCTCGTCGGCCGCAAGGAAGTGCCCACGCGCGTCCTCGACGAGGACCAGTACCCCGTCGGCGGGTACACGTCCATCTCCACGAAAGGCTCGATCGAGAGCCTGCTGCACTCGCAGCTCGCGTACATGGAGGATGAAAGCCCGGACCTGTTCGACATGAAGTTCGTGCGGGACGAACTGTTCTACTACTCGCGCGACGAGAACCAGTTCTTGCGCCGCCGCCGGGCGTTCGTGTTCGTCGTGTTCCCGGACCTGATCGCCGCCCGGTTCAAGGACGCCGACTTGCCGTACCAGCGCATCGTCCTCGTCCAGTCAACAATTCTGGCTCTGGTCCGCAAACTGACCGACTGGCTCAGCACCGACGCCATCCGGTTCGAGGTGCTGTTCGTGCAGGACGGCGGGAAAAACCCGCTCGCGGAAGAGGCCGCGCTACTAAAGCTTCTGCTCCGGGAGCCGATCGAGCGCGGCGACGGGCTGGTCGCGACCGGCGACCGCGCCGCGTCGGGCAAGCTCACACCGGAGCAGGAGGCCGCGGAGAAGGCCACCGAGAGCAAGGCCGCGGTGATGACCTACCTGGGCCGGTTGTCGCGGAACGCGCAGGTTCACTGCCTCGCCGCCGCGACCGAACCGTTCGGCATGGAAATGGACAGCGTCGTGGTTACAGAATTGGTCGTGAGCGGTTCGCGGCCGGAAATCGGCGACGGCGACGGCGTGGTCGCCGAACTCGAGGGCGAGGACGCGTTCGACGTGTGGCAGGAAACGGTTCTGCGGATTCTGCAACTGTGGGTGTGAACAGTTCTATGCGAACCCGGAGCGTCAGCGACGGGGTGAACTGCGAACCAGCCGGCTACGTTGCAGTTCACCCTGCTCGTGTGCGCGAGCCTCATCCTTCGCGGTAATGCTGACTGCGAACCAGCCGGCTACTTTGCAGTTCACCCCGTCGCTGACGCTCCGGGTTCGCCAAAATCCCCCGTGGCCGCCCTTCCGCGGCTCGCTACATCATCTCCCGTGGGACCGAACCGCCGGGCCGCGTGCGGCGTATGGCGGGTAACGGTCCGATTCGCTCCGACCCTTCCGGTCCCCCGCAATGCCCACCTGGCTTACCGATCCGACGCTCTTGCTGGCCGGCGTGGTGCTCGTCACCGTGCAGTTCATCGCCGCACTGCCGTGGCTCTGGGCCATCGACGAGAAGGGCTTCAAGGAGGCCGCGGTCAGCCCCGCGTCGCTCGGCTACGTGGTCGTCGGCCTGCTCGTCGCCGGGGCCGGCTTCGCCGCGTTCCTCGCGTACAAGGGCGACGCCACGAACCTCACGTGGTACGGGCGCTACCTCTACGGCGCGATCCTCCACCTCCAACTCATCATCGACCTGTTCCTGCTGATGCCGCCCGCCCTGGTGCTGGTGTGGCCGAAGGGCGGGGTGGTCGCGTACGCCGCGTTCCGCGAGAGCTGCCGGCAGCCGATGTTCTGGCTCATCTTCGTCGCCGCCTCGGCGCTCATCTGGCTGTCCGTCGTCATCCCGTACTTCACGTTCGGCGACGACTACAAGATGATGAAGCAGATCGGGTTCGACGCGGTGATGCTCTCGGCGGTGCTGTTCGGCGTGCTGGCGGCGAGCATGTCGATCAGCGAGGAGATCGAGGGCCGCACGGCGATCACGCTCATGAGCAAGCCGGTGAACCGCCGGCAGTTCCTGATCGGCAAGTTCCTCGGCATCCTGATGGCCTGCCTCATCATGTCGCTGCTGCTCAGTTGGACGCTGTCGTACGCGCTGCGGGCGATGCGGGAGTTCGACCCGATCAACAACGCGGCCGACCCGGCCGACCCGCTCGGCGAGGCGACCGACAAGCTCGTGGACCCGATGACGTTCGAGGCGCAGAAGACGGTGGTGCCGCCGTTCGTGCGGGCGGTTCCGAGTGCGCAGGGCAAGATGCTGGCCCGCGGGGCCGGGCTGTGGTTCTCCGACGCGCTCGCGCACTCGTTCGGCGTCGCCCTCGGGTTCGGGCAGGTGATGATCCTGGTCGCGGTCGCGTCCGCGCTCGCCACCCGCATGGCGTTCGTGGTGAACATCGTCATCTGCCTCATGATCTTCTTCCTGGGCCACCTCGCGCCGGTGGTGGTGCAGGTGTCGCAGCAGGCGCAGGGCAGCGGGGTCGGCGGCGGGCTGGTCGGGTTCCTCGGCCGGCTGTTCGACGTGCTGCTGCCGTCGCTCGAATCGTTCAACATGGGCCGGGCGATCATCCGCGAAAGCCCGCTCCCACTGTGGCAGTTCGGCGGATATGTGCTTACTGTCTTCGGCTACTCGCTCATCTACACCGCGATCGCGCTCCTCGTCGGGCTGCTGTTGTTCGAGGACCGCGACTTGGCCTGAGTGCTCGCTACGCTCGCAGTGTGAGTGCGAGTGTGGGTGGGAGTGAAAAGGCAGAAGATCGGAGCCTCATATACGGTCCGGTTGAGTGTGTCTGTTTTCTTGTGGTGCGGGCCTCTGGCC
>JAYUBA010001263.1:0-11198 GCA_043741075.1 Frigoriglobus sp. | reverse complement strand
CCTCACCCGGTCGGCGAAGCGCCGACCACCCTCTCCCGCAAGGGGAGAGGGCGAAGACAAACGCACCCCGTCGCTGACGCTCCGGGTTCGCCGTGAGGTTCCCCATGCCGACTTTCCTCAGCGACCCGCCGCAACTCGTTTACCTGCTCCTCGGCGGGCTGCTCGTCGTCACGGGCGCGATCGCGGCGCAGAAGCAGGACCGCCGCGCGACCGTCGCGTTCGGCATCGCGTTCCTGCTGATGCTGCTGATGTTCCTCCTCGACAAGTCGAGCGAGAGTCACCGCGAGGAGGCGGTGCGGCGGACGCACATGATGGCCCAGGCCGCCGACGCGAAGAACCCAGACGCGTTCGTCGAACACGTCGCGGACCGAGTCACGATTGCCGCCGGCAACGAAACAGGGAAGACCGTCACGCGCGACGAACTGAAGCGGTCCGGGTTCTGGGCGATGCTGCGGCAACGCGACGCCCACGTCGCGGTGTGGGACTTCTCGCGCGACAACGTGAAGGAACTCGGCAAGGACACCGTCGAGATCGGCTTCATGGCGAAGGGCGAGCTTCCCGGCGGGAATCAGATGATGATGTACGCGACGGCGACGTTCACCCGGCAGGGCGACGGCTCGATGAAGCTGTCCGTGTTCCGCAGCTTCCACCCCACGAACCACGACGAAGCGCTCCCCATCCCGAACTTCCCGTGAGCGGTGAGAAGAGAAGAGGCCACGGATGAACGCAGAAGACGCAGATCAGAGAAGAATTGAGATAGGATAAGAGAATAGACGGGAGCGATCGTCGCCGTCGGTTCTCCGATCTCGTCCTCTGTCTTGATCTGCGTCTTCTGCGTTCATCCGCGGCTTCTTCGCTTCCTACCATGCTCAAACTCACCCTTCGTTCCCCTTCCACCATTCCGCTCGAACTCGACGGCGTCACGCCAGAGCGGGTCGCGGGGCTGTCCCCGCTCGAAGTCGCGAAGTTCCCCGTTCAGCACGGCAACCGCTCCGAACCGCTCGGCGAGTTCTTCGACGTGCAACCGGACTGGCAACGGCACGCGGACCTGCACTTCGCGGGCGACACGCGCCACGTCAAGCACATCGGCGCGGGCATGACCAACGGCAGCGTCTTCGCGGAAGGGCCGGTCGGGCTGCACGCGGGTGCGGGGATGCGCGGCGGCTCACTGGTACTCGATTCCGGCGCGGCCGGCTGGCTCGGTGCCGAAATGAAGGGCGGGTACATCGAGGTTCGCGGGGACGCGGGCGATCAGGCGGGCGCGGCCTATCGTGGGTCGCGTCGCGGGATGACCGGCGGGACGATCGTGATCCGCGGCACGGCCGGCGACGAACTCGGCCTGCTGATGCGCCGCGGGCTGATCGCGGTGGACGGCGCGTGCGGCGAGTTCGCGGGCGCGTCGATGATCGCCGGCACCCTGGTGTTTCTCGGCGAAGTTGGTGAGCGGTGCGGCGCGGGCATGAAACGCGGCACCATCCTGACCGCGCGCGAACCGCTCCTACCGCCGTCGTTCCGCTACTCATGCGACTACCGCCCGGCGTTCGTGCCGATGCTGCTCGCGGAACTGCGGAAATTGCACCTCACGATCCCGCCCGCGCTGGGCGCGAACCTTCGATGCTTCCGCGGCGACCTTCTCACCGGCGGGCGCGGCGAGGTGCTGTGCGCCGGCTGACGCGTACACGAGGTGGGGATGGTTTTCTTCACGCGCGAACTGTTCCTTGGCGGTCAGCCGGACTCCGGTTGGGAGCGTCGGGCGGCGCGCGAGTGGAACCGCGCCCGCGACACCTACACCCGCTACCTGGAAGTCATCTCGCCGCTGCTGCCGACTTCCGTCCGGCGGCTCTGTGCCGACGGTTTGCACGACGGCGTGATTCAGAGCGCGTCGCACCGGTCGGGCGAGTTGGTGCTGGTCCTCGACATGGCGGGCGCGATAGGCCGGTTTCTCGGCCGACCGGTGCGGCTGACGTTTCGCGGCGTCGGGGACCGCCTCCGCACGTCGCACCTCGCGGACCAATGGTGGCTCTACGAGGAAGCCCACCTCCGCCCCCGCGGCCGGTTCGGTCTTCACGTCCTCCTCGACAAAGACGAACTGGAAATCGACGCCGGCGAGCTGGTGATCGACCGCGTGAAGTGAGCGTCAAAAGCGAAACCCGGAACAGGGGGTTACTGTTCCTCCGTTCAAACCTCAACTTACATTTGCAGCTGCGATCCCGTCGCGATAGTATAGCGTGTTTGGTGGCTCGGTGAGCCAGCGTTTCTGCGCGTTTGATTGACCTGCTGGTCAGCCCCAACGCCCAGCAATTGTCAGCCTACACACGAGTTGGGCAATGGAGGGCGCGTGAACGAGACTGATATCGAGATTCTCGCTGTTTGGCTGCACGCTGCCGCTCGCCGCGAAGGGCACCTGGAACTATTTCGTCGCATCATTCGGCTCGCCGCTCAAGACGCCGCAGAGATGTACGCTGATGAAGACGATTTTGATGTCCGCTCGATGATCGGCCGTTTCGCTGCCGAATTCGATGAGTTGGAGCGGCAACACCGGCAAGACGAGGCGGACGAAGGCGAGCGGACCAGCCTTCCGGCTGTGGTCCGGGGTAACGGCGTCTCGTATCCAGATGGCACGGAGCGCGTTCACATCCACATCCTCCGGCAGAACGCCGTCTGCCTGCAATTCAGAGATGGAGCGCGCGAGCCGATCTGCCTCGTGGTTGATGGGAGGAGATATCAGACCCACCTCCAGTCACGTGCCGGTTATCCTTACGTCTGGGTTTGTCCGGACATGCTGGACGAGACCAACAGTGTCGTTAGGCTGGCTCATGTCCTTCGGGACTTCGGGATGGTAAGGAACCAACGACTGACGCTTTTGGTTTTGGGCCGAGAGTTGTTGGTTCAACCAGGGTAATTGATTGCTCCACGAGCAGCAAGTCGCCGAACTCGGCGCTGCATCTAACCCCTGGGCACAATCGGGCTGTGACTTCATGGCCCCCGCACCGGCAAGCAGAGGCGTCATCGTGGAGATTTCACCGTGATCCAAAACGACCAAGAACTGACGGTCACGCGAGAGCGGATCGCGTACTTCTACGATCTTCTCACGCGCCTCAGGGTCAGCAGCCGGCCGGAGGAGTTGCCCCTCGTCACGAGCGGGTATCGGGCGGAAGTAGAGCGGATGCAGAGCGAGGTGCTCGACTACCTCACGCAACCAGTTCAACCAACTGCGAAGGCCGGCTGAACGAAGATTACCCCTCTCAAGCGCGCGCTGCTCAGGGCTTCGCCCGCGGTACGTACTGCAGCCACCGCGCCGGAATCTCCAACTTCTTCCCTGGTTGCACGCCCGCCGAGAAGAACACGTTCGGGGCCGCGGCGCGGGCCTGAAATAGCACCGCGGCGGCACCCCCGGCGAAGGCCGTCGCCATCCCTTGACCCCCGTAGGCTTGCGGGCCGAACGCGAACGCGTCCGGGCCGATCACGTCCGACTTGCCGCGAAGCAGAAGACCGGTGCCGCCGCCGGTCTGCGCGTTCGGCGTGTCGGTGCCGATCGTGATCGCCCCGAACGAGTCGCCCGGCGTGCCCACGCCCGCGGTGAAGTTCGTGAACGAGCGGAACACCGCCTTCGCCTCACCGGCCGCGGTGCCCACTGTCTCGATGACCGCTCGCGGGTAGATTTCCACCTCACGACTGAGCGACGGAAGCAGCGGGTCTGGGGTCGCCGCGGACTCGATCGCCAGCGCGTACCGCCCGGCCGTCGGTGCCGTGAACTCCAACATCTGCTCGAACACCAGGAACGTCGGCGTGCGGTAGATCACGTTCGGCACGCTCACCGACCGCGCCACTTCCTCCATTTCGTCGCTCGACCGCTTCTCGCCCGCGGGGTCGAGTTGCCGCAGCAGACGCAGCGTGAGCGCGTACGCGGGAGTTTCGCCGTCCGGGAACTGCGGGGCCGCCGGCTCGCGCCACTGCACCACGATCCGCAACTTCGCGTCCTTCGCCAAGTCCGGTGTGACCTCCCCCGCCGCGGTGCGCGTGCCGAGGAAGTTCAGTTGCGGCGACCAGTTGTCCGCCGGGGGCTTCGTGCCGTGCGGAACGAATTCCATCAGGCCGTCGCGATTGGCGTCGAGGAATGGTCCGCCCCACACCGCCGCGCCCGCGCTGCTCGCGGCCTGCACCCACACGAGCGGCGACTTCAGTACGCTCGTCGGCTTTACCACGCGGGGTTGCAGCGTCGTGGACAGCTTTTCGAGTGTGCCCGCGAACTCGTTCAGCGCGTCCAGCGGGTAGCCCGACTCCCACACCAGCGTGTTCACGATCACGCTCGCACCGCGGAGCGCGGTCGTGATGTCCTTCTGGTACGCGTTGAACCGATTCACCACCACGGACAGTTCCTTCTCCTTCACGAACATCGCGTCCAGATCGGCCTTCGCCTTCTTGCGGAGCGCGACGGCGACCTCGTTGTCGCTCAGGTCGGTGAAGGCGGACTTGTACGCGGAGATCGCGGCGGACCGGTCGCGGTCGAGCGCGGCGGACCGCGTCGCGAGTTCGGACAGCCGAACCTGGAGCGCGTCGGTGTAGGCGATCTCGCCGCGGGTGAGGCGGATGATCGTGTACAGGTGGAAGAAGCACCCCGGATCGATGCGAACGAGGATCAGTTCCGCGCCCGGCGCGGCGGCGGCCAGCACCCGCGCCGCCGCGGTCCCGGTGCCCATCCGGGCCGGGTCGATCTTCGCCGGGAGCAGTTCGGGCGTGAGTTCCGTGGTGAGGTCCACGATCCGCGTATTCTTCGGCAGTTCGGTGCCGATCAGCCTGTCCGCGCCGGTGAAGTCGGAGCCGATCAGCACGACCTTCACGCCCGCGACCCGCTCCGTGGGCGCGCCGGTATAGCCGAGTTTGTGAAGCTCGTCGAGCCGGGCGGCCTTGATCGCGTCCGCGGTGCTCATGCCCTTCCCGCTCGCGATCACTGCGACCGTCTCTGTCCCCTGTCGCGGCAGCCGCACGCCGACCACACCCGGATCGAGCGCCAGCGTTTCAACCGCGGACGTGCGCGGGAGGCGGATGCTCGCCACGTTCCCGATGACGCCGTCGAGCGAACCCCCGATGTACCGGCCGGAGAGCCGGTCGCGGAGCGCGGACACGTCTTCGATGCGCCGGTCGAACAGCACTTCGACGCGAAGGGGCGCGTCCTTGGTGGCCGCGTCGAGGAGCGCGGCCCGCAGGTCGGCGGTGTACTTGAACTGCCCCGGCAGCACGGGCGACGGCGCGAACGGTGCGGTGAACTCGGTGACCGGCAGCACCTCGGTCCAGCGCACCGGGCTGCGGTCACGCAGCGGAGCGGGCAGTTTGTCCAGTGGCGTCGCCGCGAGGAACCAGCCGCTCGGCTCGGTGCGCACGTCCTTCACCAGCAGTTCGAGGGCTTTGAGCGGGATCACCCCGCGGAGGAGCGAGTAGCCGCGGGTGTCGTAAGCGAGCGCCTCGCTGAAGCCGAGGCGGGCGAGGTGCGCTACGGTCTGCCCGTGCAACTGCTGCTGCAACTGGGCGGACAGCCCGGTGCGAAGGCCGATGCGGATCGCGACCGGCTTCTCGGGCGCGTCCGGGTACGCGAAGCCGGTCGGGGCGAAGAGGATCGCTTGCACGCGAACGTCGTTCAGCACCTCGAGCACCTTGTTCCCCGGCAGCGTGCCGACGAACCGCTCCGCGTTCGGGTCGAGGGCGTCGAGGTCGCGGTCCGGGTCGTCCTTGCGGGCGTCCACGAAGCCGAGCGACGCGAGGTGCTTCTCCAGGACGCGGTACTGGCGCAGGCGCTCGTCGCGGTCGGCGCGGATGCGGTAGCGGACCTGTACGTCCACCTTCTCCGCCCGCGGCGGCTCTGTAATCTGCGCGGGGGCGAGCGTCGCGGCGAGCAGTACCGTCAGGAACGCGGCAGCGGAACGAGCAAGTGTGTGCGTCATGGTGGCGTCCGGGGTTGGGCGCGCGGCGGATCAACTACCATCGTGACTCGCGACCGCGGACTTGCCAAGCCTTCAACGCGAACAAAGCGCGATCCGAGTTCCGCGAAGTGCGATTGTGACATGTGGGGAAGAGAAGAAAAGAGCCGCGGATAACACGGATGAAACGCAGATCAGAACAAGAAATCTTGTTTTATCTGCGTGTGTCCGCGTTATCTGCGGTGTTTTATCTGATTCCGCCCAGATCACTTGACGCGATCCGGGGTGAGTTTGCCGAGGTTGTCGAACAGGCCGACGAGCGACGCCATCAGCTTCTTGAAGTCGCCCTCGTGCAGGCTCTCGTTGGGCGCGTGGGCGTTGCTGGCCGGGTCTTCGATGCCCAAGAGCAGCGCGGGCGCGCCGCCGAACAGGTCTGAGAGAGGGCCGACGAAGCCGATGGTGCCGCCGCAGCCGATCGCAACGGGGTCGCGGTCGAACCCGCTACGCATGGCGGCGAGCGCGGCCTCGAACGCCGGGCCGTTCGGGTCGGTCATCCACCACTCCACCGGCGGGCCGGCGGGCGACACCGTCACTTCGCACCCCCACGGCGGGTTGGCGGTCAGGAACGCGGTCAGCTTCTCCAGCACGTGCTCCGGCTTCTGGTCCGGCACGATGCGGCAACTCACGATGGCCGACGCCTTCGGCAGCACCTGATTCGACGCGCCCTTGATCGAACTGGCCTCCTGCGCGATCACCGTGACCGCCGGGCGGCGCCACGCTTGGGCGTACTCGCTGTACCCCTTCTCCGTCGCGAACCGGGCGTTGGGAACCGTGCCGATGGCGCGGCGGAACTCCGCGCCGTCGAACGGCAGCTTGTCGAACCCGGCCCGCTCCGTGTCGGTCAGCGGGCGGACCTGCTCGTAGAAGCCGGGGATCGGCAGCGGGCCGTTGTCCCAGTACAGGCGGCCGAGGATCGCGTTCAGCGCGATGGCCGCGTCCGCGAGCGTGCCGCCCCCCATCCCGCTGTGAACGGGAATCTTCGCCGTGCTCACGTCCACCTTCACCGCCACGATGCCGCGCAGCGAGTATGTGATGCTCGGAATCCCGACCTCGATGTTCTCCGTGTCGCACACGACGATCACGTCGGACTTGAGCCGGTCGCGGTGCGTCTCGAAGAACTTGAGCAGGTTCTTCGACCCGACCTCTTCCTCGCCCTCGACGAGCATCTTGATGTTCACCGGCAGCGTGTTGTCGGTCTTGCGGTACGCGGCCACCGCGCCGAGCAGGGCGGAGATCGCGCCCTTGTCGTCGGCGGACCCGCGGGCGTACAACCGGCCGTCGCGGCGGGTGAGCTTCCACGGGTCGCTGAGCCAGTGCTCCTCGAAGTTCACCGGCTGCACGTCGTGATGCGCGTAGAGGAACACGGTCGGCTTACCGGGCGCTTCGAGCCACTCGCCGTAGGCGTACGGGAGCGACTGCCCGACGCGCAGGACATCGACGTTGTGCAGCCCGGCCTCCCGCATCTGGTCGCAGGTGAGCTTCGCGGTGCGGTCGATTTCCGGGTTGTGTTCGCCGTCGGTGCTAATGCTCTGGATGGCGACCAGATCGGCCAGCCCGCGGACGATCTCTTCGTGGTGCTTGTTCAGCCAGTCGTGTGCGGCGGCTTGCATGACGTGAAGCCCTCTAGGTGTTCCGGTGTCATCACTGTACCGGTCGGGCGGGTCGGGGTAAACCCGCGCGAGCCGCCGGCGAGCAGACGGCCGGTCGCGAGGTGGAGCCACACGTCCGAATTGCGGGCGACGAACGACGCGGCGACGAACGCGAACGCGAGTACCAGACCGACCGACAGGGTGTCGGCGCGGCGCCCCCAGCGGCCCGGCGCGTGCGGGGGGGATGCGGGTGGGGGCACCGGTTCCGGCATTGTGCGAACTCGGGGTTGGGAGGGCGCGAGTGGCGGTATTCTACGGAGCCTTCCCGGTGCCGGCGCGCGCACGAAGTACGAAGCGAGCGGCAGCGGGTGGTTCCAAATCCCGCACTGATCGGTTATCGTGTCGTGACCCAGTGAGAACAGCCCGATGAGCGAACCCGACATTGGCACGCGCGACCAGACACCCGCCGACGTGCAGCGGATCACGCCGCCCGCGCCCGTGTTCGCGGCCGGCGACACGGTGCCGGGGCTGTCGAGTTGGCTCCTCGAGCGCAAGCTCGGCGGCGGCGGGTTCGGTGAAGTTTGGCTCGCGCGGCACGTCTTGAACAACAAGGAGAAGCCCCGCGCGGTCAAGTTCTGCACGGACCCGGCCGCGCGGCACCGGCTCGTTACCCACGAGCGGAACGTCGTGGTGCGGGTGATGAAGTACGCCGGTGACCACCCCAACGTCGTCCCCCTCCTGGACTGCAACCTCGACGGCGAGATTCCGTGGCTCATGTACGAGTTCGTCGAAGGCGGCACGCTCGCGGGTGCCATCGAAGAGTGGCGCGCGTTGCCGCTGCCGAACCGTTTGGGGAAGGCGGTGCGAACGCTCCACGCCATCGCCGGCGCGCTGGCCCGGTTCCACCGGTTCGACCCGCCGCTCGTCCACCGCGACATGAAGCCGCAAAACGTGCTGATGGCGGGCAAGGTGCCGCGCATCACCGACTTCGGCATCGGCAGCGTCGTCATGCAACCGAAGGCCGGCGGCACGACGGGCGCGCTGACCGCCTACGCCGCCCGGCTCCCGTCCGCGCTCCAGGGGGCGGGCACCCCCAACTACGCGCCGCCGGAGCAGCGGCTCGGCAGCACGCCGAACCCGCGTGACGACGTGTACGCGCTGGGCATCATCGCCTACCAGATGGTAATGGCCGACCTGACGGCGGTTCCCGGCGCGGACGCGACGTTGGAGCTTCGCGACTTGAAGGTGCCGGGCGAGTTGGTGGCGCTCATCGTGACGAGCGTCGCCATGAACGCCGACCGCCGGCCGAAGGACGCGACCGAGTGGGAAACGGCGCTCGCCGCGATCCTCCAGAAGTCGCAAAAGCAGCCCGACCCCACGGACACCTCTGCGGCCGGATCGAAGGCGGTCCTATTGCCGGAGCCGACGGTGCGCCCGCCCGCGCGCACCGAACCGGCTCCCATTCCGCCGCCGCTTCCACTTTCTCTTCCGCGCGCACCGCGCCCGGTTGCAAAACCGGTTCCCCGCGATCCGGCCCGGCGCACGTCAGCGAATCCGTTGACGGCGATATGGGTGGGGGCCGCGTTGCTTCTCGTCTTGGTGGTGGCCGGGGTTGTGTTGTTCGGGGGTGGGCGAAGCAAGCAGTCGGAGCCTACCACCCCGACCGAGCGAGTCGAGAAGCCGAAGGGCGCGACCCCGCCCGTTACGCCGAAGGACAAAGACCCGGACCCCAAGCCCAAAGACACGGACCCCAAGCCCAAAGACACGGACCCCAAGCCCGGAGACACGCGCGACATCGAGATTGCCGACGGGGTGAAGATGACGTTCTGTTGGATACCGGCGGGCAATGCGACGCTCGGTGCCCCCGCCAATGAAAAGGATCGCGATCTAAACGAGGGCGAACGCGAGTACACAAGCAAGGGTTTCTGGATGGGGAAGTACACGGTAACGCAGGCGGAGTGGCAAGCCGTGATGGGAAACAACCCCAGCGCCTTCGACGGGAAGCAGGACAACACAGCCAAGGGGTTAGACACGAGCCGGTTCCCCGTCGAGAAGGTGTCGTGGGACATGATCTGCGGGAAGGGCGGGTTCCTGGAGAAGTTCAACGCGCTCGGTGGTGTCGAGAAGGTGTTCGGCAAGGCGGGTACGTTTGCGCTGCCCCACGAGGACATGTGGGAGTACGCGTGCCGCGGCGGGCTGGGCAACGACCGGCCGTTCTACTTCGGCCAAGTGTTGGACGGCACGCAGGCGAACATCGACGGGAACTTCCCCTACGGGACGGCCACGAAGGGCCCGTATCTGGGTCGCCCGACGCCGGTGGGGACCTATGCCGCGAAGTTCCCGCACCCGTGGGGGTTGTGCGACATGCACGGCAACGTGTGGGAGTGGTGCGAAAACTCGTATGATAAAACGAACAGTCGTGTCCTGCGTGGCGGCTCCTGGCGCAACGACGCCTGGTACTGCCGCGCCGCGAGCCGCTACGACTGCGCGCCCGTTTACCGGATCAGCTTCATCGGTTTCCGGGTGTGTCTTCCCCTGGACTTGTAACAGATATGCCTGGGGCGTTGCCCCAGGCTGAGGAATCTCACCCCTTCGGGGTGAAGCCGGGTTTTCAGGCTGAAAGCCTGGGAGTCCTCAGCCTGGGGCAACGCCCCAGGAATCTGCCGGCGCGGCAAGGTGCCGAGTTACGAGTACCGCATACCCTGCGAACTGCCGGGTGATGATGGCCCGACCGGCTGTGCGAGGCGAGCCCCTTCGCGGCGGTCGCCTACTTCGGTTGCCACACCACAATCTCCCCCTTGCCGGGCACCGAGGCGTCGCCGATGTGGCGCTGGTAGCCCCCGTCGCCCGCTTCATGTGGGAGGGCGAAACCAAGACCCGCGAGGTGTTTCGCGTAGACGCCCATAAACGACGGGGTGTAAACGCACGCGGGCGCGAAGGTCGGCATCAGCTTCAGGGGCGCGAGCGAGATGATGGTGCCCCGCGTCATCCACGCGCCGGTGCGTTGCTCGGCCCCGCTCATCAGCACGATGGTGCCGCCCTTCATCTGAAGCCCGGCGAAGTCGCGGACCGGGCCGCGAACGGCGATCAGCCCGCGCTTCATCCGCATCCCGATCTCGATGCCCGCGGAGCCTTCCACCAAGATCGTCCCGCCGCTCATGCCGGACATGCTGCCGCGGTACGCGGAGCCGAGTTGCGCGCCGGCGTTGCCGCGCAGGTGAATCGTTCCGCCGCCCATCTCGCCGCCGACCCAGTCGGTCGCGTTCCCCGTCACCTCGATTGAACCGCCCTTCATGTACGCGCCAAGGTGCATGCCGACGTTGCCGACCACACGAACCCGCCCGCGGGTCATGTTACGGCCGATCCACTTCACTTTGGTGAGGTCGCCGCGAATCTCGATGTCGTCGCTGCCGTCGCCCTCGATGTCGAAGAACTCGTCGAGGCGGAGCCGCCGCTTGCCGAGCATGACCGGCTGCGCGCGGACCTCGGCGTGCGCGAGCGGCGCGAGCACGTCCGGCGAGAGGACTTCCGCCTCTAGCGGCACGGTGAGCGATTCTTTGAGTGTGAGGGTGAGCATGGGTAAGCGTTCATTGTTCGTAGTGACCCGCTTCAGCGGGTCTCGCCGCGCAGCGGC
>JAYUBA010001262.1:0-3489 GCA_043741075.1 Frigoriglobus sp. | reverse complement strand
GGCTTACGCCCCCCGCTCCGGGGCGACCCTCACCCCGCGGCTTGCTTCGGGATCAGTTCCGCCGCCTTCAGCCCGTTCAGGATGAACTGCACCGCGATGCCCGCCAGCACCAGACCCAGCACGCGGCGCGGTCTTGCGGCGGCGCTCGGGCGTGTAGCCCGTGGTGAGCGCCATGAACGCCGGCACCGTCCCCGGCGGATCGACGAGGAACAGGATCGACACGAACGCGGTGGTGGCTAAGTCGAGCATGAGGGGTGTTGTAGGCGAACTCGGAGCGTGAGCGACGGGGTAGGACTGTGACGCGACCGGCCGTGCGTGGGTCACCCCGTCGCTCACGCTCCGGGTTCGCCGGGTGGTAACGGAAAATCCGCGACTGATTGCACGGCGGCCGTTCGTCCGATATAATGTCGAGTCGGCCCGCCTTCTTGGCTCTCCCTCTCTCGCTGCCGAGGGGACGCTCATGCTGCGTACCTGTGTCGCTCTCGCCGCTCTGGTCGGGTTCGTCGCGCCCGGTGCCGCCGCGCCGCCCGCCGCGTCCCCGGACCCCAAGTCGCTCGCGGTTCCTCAGGAGGAACTGTCGAAGGCCCGCGGGCTGGTGCAGAAGCTCGGGAGCGAGACGTTCGTCGCGCGCGAGGGCGCCGAGCGCGACCTCGCCGCGATGGGCCGCCTCGCCCGCCGGGCACTCCTCGACGGCGTCACCCGCGACCCGGACCCGGAGGTCCGCGCCCGCTGCCGGACCCTTCTGCTGAAGGCCACCACCGAGGAGATGAAGGCGCGGCTCGACGCGTTCGTGGCCGACGCCGGCGGGAAGTACGAACACGACCTGCCCGGCTGGCACAAGCTCCGGTCCACGGTCCGCGGCGAGTGGAAGGTGTTCGGCTGGACGTACACCGCCCGACCCGCGGCCGACAAAGCGGCCCGCGACCTGTTCATCGAGTTCATGCAGGCGCCCGGCGGCCGGCAGTTGCTCGCCGCGCTCGGTGGACCGCCCGGCGAACTCGGTCAGATGGTCGCGAGCCGCAAGACGGAGATGTACAACGCGAAGTTCCCGCGCGTGCCGAACGTCATTTCCCGCAACCCGACCGTGGGCGAAGTGGGCGCCGTGGCGTTCGCCGAGTCGCAGGTGAACTCCCGCAGCGTGCCGCGGGCGATGGCGCTCAGCACCGTCCTTCAGCAGTCCGGCGTTCCGGGGGTGGTGCAGGGCACCGACGACCGGGCGCTGGCGATGCGGGCCGTCATGACCGCGTGGTTCGACTCGCGCACCGACGCGCTCGAACTGTACCCGGCGTTCACCCTCGCGACGAGTATGAATAACAACGCCGCCGTCGGCCGCCTCGCGGGCCGCATCATGACGACGGCCGGGGTGCAGGGTTACTACAAGGGCCAGGTGCTCACCACGATGGTGCGGCTGAAGATGACCGACCAACTCTTCGCCATCGAGAAGGCGTTCACGGACACCGCGGTGCTGACCACGACCATCAAGATCGTGAACGGGGTGCAGGTGCGGCAGTCGATCGAGGTGCGGGACGCGGCGCTGGCCGCGGCGCTGGTGATGACCGGCCAGAACCCCGGCGACTACGGGTTCGACGGGTTCCCGCCGAACGTCGGCGTGGGCGGCACCAACTTCTCCTATGTGTGGGCGAAGATTCCGGAGGAGAAGCGGAAAGAGGCGCTCGAGAAGTGGAAGGCGTGGCGGGACAAGAACCCGTGAGCGGACGCCGGGCATCCGACACGAAATCGCGTTGAGCAGAACCCTCTGCCTCTGACCTCCCCCCTTGAGGGGGAGGTCGGCGAGGCTTGGCGAGCCGGGTGGGGGGTAAAGCGATAACCGTGGAGTAGCGTTCCCCCCACCCGCCGCGGTCGCAGAGCCGACCGCAGCGACCTCCCCCGCCAGGGGGGAGGTCAAAGCAAAGCAGAGCAGGGATTACTGTTCAACGCGATTTCGTCCGACCCGAAGCGGCCTGTCCCACAACAGTAACGGGGCCGCAGATTCCGGTTGGCGCGGCACCCGCAATAGGCCATCCTTTAAGAACCGGTAGCGGGCGACACCTTTCGGCGTTGGGGGCACCTATGAGTCGGTTCAGGGCGGTTCTGGTGGCGTGCGCGGCGGCCGTCGCCGCGCCGGCGTTCGGGGCGTCCCCGGACCCGAAGGACCTGGGCGTGTCGCCGGTCGAGCTGTCCAAGGCGCGCGAACTCGTCCGCCGGCTCGGCAGCGAGGTGTACCGCGAGCGCGAGGAGGTGCAGGCGGACCTCGCCAAGATGGGCCGGCTCGCCCGGCAGGCCGTGGCCGAGGGCGCCGCGACCGACGCCGACCCGGAGGTGCGCCTGCGGTGCGCCCGCCTGCTCCCCAAGGCGAACTCCGACGACCTGAAGGCCCGCATCGACACGTTCCTCGAGGACAAGGACGGCAAGTTCGAACACGACCTGCCCGGCCTCAAGACGTTCCGCAAGAGCGTCGGGGCGGACGACAAGGCCCGCGCCCTGTACGTCGAGGTTCTCAAGTCGCCGTACAACCTGGACATGTTCGCCGCGATGGACAAGGGCACCACCGAGGGCGGCCGGGCCATCTCCGACCGCCGCAACGCGATGTGGAACGACTTGCAGCACCGGCAGTTCGCGCCCGGCAGCAAGCCGTTCGTGCCCAAGCAGCCCACCCTGCCGGACATCGCCGCCCTGCTGTTCGCCGAGACGCTGGTCCCGGCCGACAGCATCCCCAAGACCGGCGTCTGGACGTTCGTGAACGGTGTCCAGTTCATCCACCAACCGGCGTCCATGAGCGCGCTCCAGAACGCCGGTGCCGCCCACGGGGACACGTACAAGGTGATCGTCGGCCGGTGGCTCGCCACCCGCACCGACCCGACGGAGATGGGGAACCTCTCGTACCAGCTCGGCACCCCCCCGCTGAAGAATTTCAAGGAGGCGCTGCCCCTCTCAAGGCGCATCATCCTGACCGAGGGCGTGCAGGGCTACGCCAAGGGGCAGGCGCTCAACGCGCTGGTGCAGCAGCGCGGCAAGGAAGAGGTGCCGTTCCTCCGGGCGATTCTGAAAAACGAGTTGCGCGTCGGCGACTACCCGGAGGTGTTCCCCAACGAGAAGAACCCGAACCGCACCCTCGCGCTGAACAACGACGCGATGATTCAACAGGTGTGGTTCCAAAAGGGGAACGGCCAGGACCTGCACTCGTGCCTGATGAAGGACGCGGCCCTCGCGTTCCTGATTTCCCAGACCGGCGGGAACATCAAGGACTACGGCTTCGAGACCCCGCAGGGCGTCGTCATCAACCCGAACCAGCTCGTCTTCGGCCAGTACGCGTTCACGTCCGACGAGAAGCGGGCGACCGGGTTCATGAAGTACGGGTGGAAGCAACTGAAGGACGGCATCGACCCGCCGGCCCCGAAGGACGCGCCCAAAGAGGTGCCGAAGACGGGGACGGTGCCGCCCAAGTAACCGTTGCTCGATGAGGCTTTGCCCATAAACGTCAGAATGGCA
>JAYUBA010001261.1:0-3490 GCA_043741075.1 Frigoriglobus sp. | reverse complement strand
ACGCGTTGCTGTTCCCTCGGCCAATTCCTCCAACACTTCAATTGCTCGCTGCTGTCGTGGATCGGGCAGCAGACGTGCGAGACGCCGGAAGCACTCGGCTGCAAAGAGCCGCGACTTGCGGTCACTTGCTTTGCCACGGAGAAAACGGTGTATCTCCTCGGGGTCACTCCCCCCAAGCCACTCCGCTTCAGTCATACCCCACCTACACCGTTTGCACGAAGTTCGCGACCCGCGCCGCGACCGTGCCGGCCTGATCCACGCAGTCGGACATCGCCACGCCGCGGTACGCGTTGCCCGTCAGGAACAGGCCGGGGTGGCCCGCCGCCAGCGCGTCGATGCGGGCCACGCGGTCGAGGTGCCCGAGCACGTACTGCGGGATCGCGTTCGGCCACCGCACGATCCGCCGGAACACCGGCGCGCCCGTCACGCCCATCGACAACTTGATCTCCTCGTGAACCGCCTTCGCCAAACGGTTGTCGTCCCAATCCACCTGCTCCGCGCGGTGGACGCCGCCGCACAGCGCCCGCCACAGCACGAACCGGTCCGGGGCGCGGTCGGGGAAGATCGACGAGCACCACTGCACGCCCAGCACGTCGCGCCGCGTGTTCTGCGGGGCGATGTAGCCGAACCCGTCGTGCCGGCCGGGGCAGTCCGCCTGGCGGTAGCCCAGCGCCACCACCGCGATGCGGTTGTACGGGATCGCCCCGACCTCGTCCGCCAGCGCCGGGTTCAGCTCCTGAAGGATCGCCGCCTGCTCGTACGCCGGGCACGCCAGCACCACCGCGTCCGCGGACCACGCCCGCGCGTGGTCGCCGTACACCGTCCACGCGGACACGCTCGCCGACTCCGCCAGCGACCGCACCGCGAACCCGCACTTCACCGCGCCGCCGAGTTGCTGCGCGAGCGAGTCGGTGAGCACCTGAAGCCCCTCGCGGAACGACCACATCCGCATCGGGCCGGGCGGCGGTTCGCCCATCGCCTTCGCGTTCCGCTTGCGCGCCTTCGCGGCGCGCATGAACCCGCGGACGATGCTCCCGGCGTCGCGCTCCATCACCGGCAGGCGCGGGAACGCGGCCCCCACGCTCAGCAGCGCCGGGTCGCCCCCGTGGATGCCGGTGACGAGCGCGTCGGCGAAGATGTCGGCCGCTTCCTTCCCGGCCCGGCGCGTGACGAACTCCGCGACCGACTCCTCTTCCTGTGGAGGTTTCGACTTGCGCCAGGGTTCGGTGAGGAGCGTCCACTTTCCGCGTAGTGAAAGGAGCGGTGTGGTGAGCAGGCCGAGCGGCCCGCCGGGGAGCTTGCGGAGCCGGTTGCCGACGAACACGTACCGGTTCTTGCGGCTGCCGTCGCTCGCGGCGATCAGGCGGTCGGAGAGGCCGAGGTCGCGGACGAGGTCCGGGACCGCGGGGGTGCGGTCGAGGAACCCGTTCGGCCCGCCCTCGACGCGGAACCCGCGGTGCTCCTCGGTGACGACGTTCCCGCCCGGCCGGTCGCGCGGCTCCAGGACCGTGACGGCGGTGCCCGGGGCGAACTGCTTGAGGCGGAAGGCGACCGTCAGCCCGGTCAGCCCCCCGCCGACGATCACGACGTGCGGCATCAGTGCCCTCGGAAGAAATCCCAAAACCCAAGTGCCAAATCCCAAACAAGTCAGAAAGCCAGTGTCCTGGTTTCTTCGGGATTTGGCACTTGGGTTTTGGGATTTACTCTTCGTGGTGTCAGTGGCCGATCCCGACCACCTTCGCCTTGCCGTCCTTGATCCGGACGAGAATCACCACCATCTTCCCATCGAATTCGATCATCGCGACGAAGCCGTCCTTGCCGACGACCTCCTCCACCTTCTTCTGGTCGTCCGCTTCGAGCTTCGCTTTCAGTTCGGCGAACGGAACCACCTTCTCCACTTCGGTCGGCACCTTGTCCGCGTCCTTGATCTCGTCGAGCTTGCCCTTGATCCACTTCTTGAGTTCGGCCTCGTCCTTGACCACGCCGATCTCGCCGCCCTCGCGGTGGGCGAACGGGGCGGCCGACGCCTTCATCACCGCGTCCGCGTCCTTGGCCTTTACGGCCTTGAGGAACGCGACGGCGGCCTCCTTGGCCTTGTCCTCGTTTTTGTCGGCGGCGGAAGCCGGTGAGGCGGCGAACGCGAACAGCAGACCGACGGCGAGCGAGCGCATGGGAAACCTCCGGGGAAAGTGGCAGCGACCCGCAGCGTACCGCGCCGCGGGCGCGCACACAACTGTTCGCCCGGCGCGGGAGCGAATTGCGTTCTAAGCTGAAATCGGACTCGCCCGGTTCAACCGGATTCGGATCGCGCCATGCAACTGTTCTGCCCCGCCTGCCAGGCCGCGTTCGCCGGAACGCAGCGGTGCCCGCAGTGCGCCGGGCTGCTGCTGTTGCCCCACGAGGCGGCGGAAGCGGCGATCCCGCGCCCGCGGCACGCGCCCCCGCCGCCCCAGGCGCCCCCGCTCGGCCGGGTGGCCGTCGGGGCGGTGTTCGCGCTGGGGCTGTACCTCGGCCTGCGGAAGCTGGCGACCGGGGCGGTGCTGGCCGCGCACCCGGAACCGGACGCGTGGTGGGGGTCGTTCGCGGGGCTGGTCGCCGTGTGCGGCGGGCAGGCGCTGGCGGTGGTCTTCGGGGCGGTGGTGGCCGCGGCCGGGCGGGCCGGCGGGTTCTTCTTCGGTACGGCCGTCGGCGGGCTGTGCGGCGGGCTGTTCCTGGCGGCCGAGTTGCTCGCCGGCGCGCCCCCGCAAGACCTCGTGCTGTACCTCCAACCGGTGGTGCTGGTGTGCGTCGGCGGCGTCGCCGGGGTGTTCTCCGCCCGCGTGTGGGGCGCGGTGCCGGTCCTCGACTTGCCGGTGCCGGACCGGAACAAGCTCAGCTCGTCGCGGTTCGCGATCGGCGAGCCGGCGCCCGCCGGGCGCCCGACGGCGTGGGCGCGGATCCTGGTCGGCGCGATGGTGATGGTGGTCGCGGTCGCGGTCGCCGACAAGGCCCGGACCGGGGCGCAGAAGTATTCCGGCGGCCTGTTGCGCGTGAACAGCGTCGGCCAGGCGCAGTTCCTCACGTGGCAGTTGGCCGTGCTGGGGGCGCTGGTCGGCGGGGCGACGGCCGGGGCCGGAACCGGGGCCGGCATCCGCCACGGGATCGTGGCCGGCGCGCTGGGCGGCGTGGGCGTCATCGGCCTCACCGCCGCCGCGGGCGAACAACTCGGCCCGGTCGCGTACTGGCTGAGCCAGTTGTCGCTCGGCATGGTGCCGCTCAACGACCCGGCGGCCATCGTCGGGGCCATCAGCGGCGTGCTGCTGCTCGGCGTCGTCGGCGGCTGGCTCGGCGGCACGCTCTTCCAACCGCTGGCCCCCGCGTACATGCGCCGCCGGTTGCACTCGAATGTGGACTGACGAAGGCCGCCCCGTCGCTGACGCTCCGGGTTCGCCGGGTGCATGGCGAACTGAGTTACCCCGTCGCTGACGCTCCGGGTTCGCCGGGTGCATGG
>JAYUBA010001260.1:0-11237 GCA_043741075.1 Frigoriglobus sp. | reverse complement strand
GACGGTCCTCTGGGCCGGGTACACCGGCGGGTTCTACCTGGCCGCGGGCGACATCGACGGCGACGGCCGGGCCGAACTGGTGGTGGCCGCCGGCGCGGACGCCCCGCCGGTCGTCGCGACGTTCCGGGTGGGCGGCGGCGGGCTTCAGCTTCAGATGAGCTTCATCGCGTTCGACGCGGCGTGGTGGCGGGGCGGGATCCGCGTCGCGGCCGGCGACTTGAACCGCGACGGGTACGCGGATGTCGTGGTGACAACGGGGTCCGGCCTCGGCGCGGTCGCGATCTACAACGGGGCCGACCTCCGGAACGGAACGGCCGTCCTGATGTCCCCCATCTTCGTCCCGGCGCCGGGGTTCGCCGTCGGGCTGAACGCGGCCGTCGGCGACTTGGACGGGGACGGGTACGGCGATCTGGCGCTCACGTTCGAGCGCGGCGGCCCGTCGGTCGTGGCGGTGTGGTCCGGGGCGACGCTGACCGCCAACCCGACCGTCCCGGTGAACCAGTTGCCGGCGGTCGGGGTGCTGTTCCCGCTGCCGGGCGATGCGGGCGGCGGGCGCCTGGCGGTGCGCGACCTGGACGGCGACGGGCGGGCCGAACTCGTGTTCGCCAGCGGCAGCCCGCAGGGCCGGTACGCACGCGTCTTCACCTTCGATCAGGTGAGCGCCGGCGCGGGCGGCTCGGCCTACGCCGCGCCCCTCGGCGCGGCGCCCGCGATCAACGGCATCTACGTCGGCTAACGAGAGTCGAAGCACTCAGCCGGAGACGGGTATTACACTTCGGGTGGCCGGGGCAGAGTCTTCGATGCCCCGGCCACCCGCGTCGCGCTGTGACGCGCGGAACGCCACCTGCCGCGAACTCGCGGTCGGAGGCGATTTCCTCGCCCGGCGCCCGCGTTCATCCCGATAACCACTTCCATCGGCACTCCGCGTGTACGCGCCGGAGTGTTCTCCCACGCCCTTCCCACAGGGACGACCCCATGACCGGTCGAAGAACGTTCGTCTTGGGGTTGGCGGTTGCCGCGTTGAGCGCCGGGTGCGGGACGATGGGCAACCTCAAGCGACCCGCAGTGGCCCCCGCGAGCGCACCGGACGCGCCGGTGTGTCGCATTTACGGGGGCGTGCGCGAGGACTGGGCCGTGATGTCGCAGTACCAGTGGAACCCGGTGGTTTCGTATCTCGACTACGTGGTGCTACCCGTGCTGGCCGCCGCCGACCTGACCGCGACGTTCATCGGCGACACCCTCACGTCGCCGTACACGCTGGCGGTGGAGGTGCGCCGCGCCCTGGGCGGTTCGGCGCCGCCCGACCCGCCCCAGACTGCCGCGCCGGAAGGGAGTTCGTCCGCCCGCCGGTGAAGCGATCCGAAACGAGCGGTCCGTACTCACTTCTTCTCGGGGGCGAACTCGAAGTCGCCGGACGCGCCGCGGTTGTCGTACCAGGTGCCGACGATCCGGTCGGGGGCCACGCGCTTCCCGGTGTAATAGCACACCAGCCCCTTGGGGCCGTCCTGGCGCAGGGACACGATCGGCGGCTTGCCCGCGACGACCTCGCCGGCCAGTCGGTGGTCCGTCGGGTCGCCGTCCTTCAGCCCGGCCAGTCCGCCGGCCACCCGGTCGTTCCGCACGCTCAACTGCCACCGCACCTCGCCGCCGGGCTTGGCGCGGAGTTCGCCGTCGAGTTTGTCGTCGTAGCGCATCACCCAGAGGCCGCCCGCCGGGAGCAGCGGCACGGGTTCGTCGGCACCGACCGACCCTCCGGTGCAGCACAGGGCGGTCCAGATGAGAGCGCATGAGATGCGGAGGGGAGTCACGGGATTCTCGCGTAACGTGGGCGGAGCGATTCGGCGAGGAGCGGGCGGTGGGTTTTCGCGTCTCCGAAGTGCAACGGAACCCATCGCGGTTCAAGTCGTTCGACGTCGTTCAGTAGCGGGGGGCGGAATTGAACCGCCGACAGCTCGCTTATGAATCACGAAAGGCCATCATTCCGGGGACTCGAATCACCTGCAATTCCAAGCATTCTCGCACATTTGCAGCGCTTTGCAAGGTGATACGTGAATTACGGGAAACAATGAGGAATCGAGGGTTCCGCGGGACGTTTTGCGGGAATTGCGGGAGCATCCCGCAACGTGGCGGGACAGGATGAGAACGCTTCTTGTAAGGGTGCCGTTCCATGAATCGCGCCGCGCCGATGCGGCGCGGCGACGATTGCATCTTCTCTTTGCTCACCGTGCCTTGCCGGTGTTGGGGATGAACAACTGGGGGAAGTCGAGATGGGCGTCCGCGGCGAGGCGGTCCCATACTTCATCGCCCTCGACCGATAGCAGCGTGATACCCGCGGGGATCGGCGCGGCGAGGTTCAACTCAATCACCCGCGGCTTCTCGGACGTACTGCCCCACCAACGGCGTTCCGTCAGCAGGGCGCGGACGCCCGTGTGCAGCACGCTCAACACGGCATCCAGTTCCGGCGGCGGGTCCGTGTCGAACGTCAGATCGATTCCTTCGACGGTGGGGCCATACTGTTGAACGAGGCCGAGCAACTCGCGGGCAGTGGTCGCGACGGGTTTCATGCCACGTCCCTCGCGTCGTGCGGGCGGTCGTCGTTCCGGTAGCGCTTCTTTCCGCGCCGCGGTTCGGGCGGGGCTGAAACGGCTCCTGCATCTCCTTCATCTCCGGCGGGCGGAGGTGCCGGACTTGCCGGAGATGCAGGAGCAGATTCCGCCCGCGCGTAACCCGCCGCGACCGGAACGACCGCCCACCGGTTCGAGTTGGTCCGGTCCGGTCCGCCCTTGCACAGCATCCGTTGCCCGAAGTTCCGCCGCTGGAAGTGCCGGAACCGCCCGCCCAGCGCGCGGCCGTCCAGTTTGCCGCACAGCTCCTCCACCGCGCCGCGGAGATCCGCCACCCACGGCGGGGCCGCGTTGTCTACCAGCTTCACCCGTGCGATAACTTCGGCCGTCGTCACCCCGCGCCGTTGCGGGTCCATCTCTTCCAGGCCGGTGAGTACCGCCTGCATCGCCACCGCGTCGCGGTCGGATGTCGTCTGAAGCGCCAGCCGCGTTTCGCCGGGGTCGGTCAGCCCGGCGAAAACGACCGCCTCGCGGACCACGCCCGACCACCCCTCGAATGAACCCCACGGCGCGAGGTCGTGCCGCGGGCGCTTGGCGACGTACCACGCGCGCAGGATGGTGAGCGCTGCCGAGAGCAGCTCCCCGCGGTGCGCGAGGACGTGCGCCCGCAGATTCTTGTACTTCACGTCGGTCCGCAGTTCGGGGCGCTCGTGCGGCGTTTCGAGGCGGCAGTGCGAAGACCGGCGCGACGTGTCGGCCGCGAGTTGGACGTTGTTGCCGGTGCCGTACCAGGAGATGTGGAGCGGCCCGTCGTACACCTTGTTCCCGCCGAGTACCCGGTCCTTCCACCGGTCGGCGGTGAGCGCCATGTCGAGCACGTCGTTGCCGACCGCGCCCGCGAGGTTGTCGAGCAGCACCAGCCGCTCGCCCTCCATCGCCAGCGACGTGATCTTCTTCCGCAGCTCCTCCTTGTCGGCCGTGTACGACATCACCGGGAACCGGCGGCCCGTCAGGATGAGGGCGATCACGTCCGCCAGCAGCCCCTTTCCCACGCCCCGCGTGTTGCCGTCGATGAGCAGCAGCGGGGCGGGGCCGTCGAACCCGAACCACGCGAGCGGGGTGAGCAGACCGGCGAACCACGCCCCGCGGTGGGCCGGGGACTCGAATGGGAAGTCCTGTAGCACGTCGTCAATAGTCGCGACCGCGGCCACCGCGTCCGCTCGCGTCGGGCGGGCGGAAACGTCGATGTGCAAGCGGGATGGGATGCACACCAGCAGCTTCGAGGGCGCGTCGTACCCGTTCGCGGTCAGGAGGTTGCCGTTGCCGAGAATGACGGGGTGGTTGACCACGGCTTCCAGGTGCCGGACGCCGGGCCAGGAGCCGCGGGCGTGAACGGCGTTGACCGACCACACCGGCGGGTGGACTGGGCGGTATTCTTCATCCTCCCCGCCGACGTACTTGGTCCACCGCGCGCACCGGGTCAGGCGCTCCCGGAGCAGCGGGGCGGGAATCTCGCGGACCACATGCGCGCCCGGCTGGCGGCGGACCGCGGCAGTGGGGTCGGCGTCGGGTTCGGACTGAACGACCTGTACCAGCATCCCGGCGCGCTGGTACAGGTCCGGCTCGGACGCGATGGCGGCCACAGCTTCGTCGTTCACCCGCCACTCGTCCGTGCCGATCACGATTTCCGGGCGGTCGTCGGCGGCGGCCGGCTTGACCGGCTTTGCCGGCTTCGCCGCGCCCTCGATGAGCGTGCGGAGCGCGTCCGGGCCGTTGGCGATGAGGTAGTCGTCCAGTCCGATCTTCGCGCCGTCGGCACCGCCGGGCAGCCGGATCACGCGCACATCTGCGCCCATGGCGCGGAGCACTTCAGCGAGGTGCCACTCCGCCCACTGAACTTCCTGCTTCTCCACCAAGTCCGAGTCGAACACGATGGGCACGCGGCGCCCCGTCCAAGTGACGGCGGCGAGGTCCGGGAGAAGTTGGCGCGGCCCGATGCCGCGCCCCTGCTCGTCCTTCGGCCGCTTGACCACCCACCCCCACACGCCGCCCAGCGCAATGCACGGGAACCCGTGCTGGTCGGCTGCCGCGCCCTTCTTCTCGCCCTCGGTGATGAGCAGCGGGATGGTGGGGTCGGCCAGCGCGGCGCGGGTGCCGGGGGGGAAGTACGCCCGCGGGGGCTGGCCCGCCGGGCCTTCGTACTTGTTGAACTTGCCCTCCTTCTTCCGGTTCTTCCGCGGCTTGTCCGGCTTCAACCGGGCGTAGCCGGTCGGGGTGCCGTCCGGGCCGTGGTACGGGATCACCAGGCACGCCCCGAACTTGGCCGCCGTCTTGGTGTCGAGGTAGCTGCCCAGCAGCGCCACGACCTTGTGCGGGTCGCACTCGGAGTAGAATCCGCACGCCACGACCTGCGCGTCGGTCAGACCAGACTTGTGCAGGTCTTCGGTGTGCTGGGGGAGCAGGCGCGGGGCCGCAGTGCTGTTGCCTTCCGGTCGATCAGATGTTAGAATTTCCATGTGTTTCCTCAGTCGCAACGGGTTCGGGGTGCTCGCCAGCTACCCCCGGCCCGTTGTGCGTTTGTGGGTGTGGTTTCGGACGGTGCGGCGGGCTGGGCCGCCGCGCGGGGTGACGGTTCAGGCGCCCATCGCGCGGAGTTCGGCCGCGGCGCGGTCACTCGCCGCTTGCCGCACGGTCGGGGTGCGAGACGGGGCGGAGTCGGCCGGCGCGCTCAGCGCTTCGGTGAACCGCTGGAGCGCGGCTTCGGAGGTGAGCCACCGGGAGCCGGCGCGCACCGCTTCGAGCCGGACCCGGCCGCCGTCGATGGCACGGACACCTGCCAGAATCCAGCGCGTGAGGGTCGCGGGGTGAATGCGTTTCCCGCCCCGGTGGCCAGGGAAGCGGGTCGCAGCCTGTGCGAGTGTGAGAAGTGGTTCTTGTGACAACATGTCGAGCCTCGCGGTTGGTGTGTCGGAACACCCGCCAAGTTGCTCGAAACGCGGGGAACCTGCCTCATGCAAGCAATCGCACCACATTAAACAAGTAATCGTTATTATTTCATAAGTAGTTATTAATATTGACTTTAAGAGCTTAATTGACGATTAAATATTGGTCATAGTCCGGCGAAAAATCGTCGTGGTCGTGATGTGTTCGGCCAACGGCAAGCAAGATATGACGCCGGTTTCGGCACACTCACGCGGGTGCCCCGGACACCCCGGTGAATGCCTGTGGAACCTGCAACCCCGCCAGCTTGCGCGCGAGGTACTCCCACCCCCCGCGTTCACCGAGGCTTCCCCAACAGGCCGCACCCATCGCGGGCATTTCCTCGCAAGGGGACCTCACCCACCGGGCCGGAAGGTGGTGCCGGGAGCGACGGGGCTGGAGGCAGTTCGGCCCCAGCGGAAGGGTGTTGGAGCCTCCCCATCACGCAGGTTCCCCCAGCGGACGGTAGGGTTGCGGATATGGGGATTCCCCCGCACCGTGAGGCCCACATATGGCCGGCAAAGTGAAGTTCTCCGCATCGACGGCCAGCGCGATCGCGTTCTCCGCCATCCGGCGCGGGACGATGGGCAAGAGTAAGGGCAGCAAGGGGAAGCAGTCCCGCAAGGGTGGGGCTGCCGCCGTGTTCTACATGGGCGGCAAGGCAGGCTCAAAGGGCGGCGGCACCATTCCCTGGTAACCCATGATCGAACGACCCGCGCCGCTCTCATTCGCCACCATCCCACGCCCCGCGTTCGGGTCGGTCAAGCAGCACCTCGACGCGCCCAAACCCGCCCCGCGTCTGACCACGAAGGCGGACCGGCGACACGCCCGCGCGGCGAAGACGGCGGCCGAACTGCTGCCCGCCATCCCCGAACCCGGCGAGACCGTTCACGCGCTGATGACGGGCGGCTACAACCTGTGCCAGGTGATCGTTGCGACCGCCAAGCTACTCCCGGACCTGACGCACGTCCGCATCGCGACGTTGTGCTTCAACAAGCGGAACGTGTCCGACCTCTGCGCCCTGATCGAAACCCGCAGCATCGCCCTCACCGTCCTGACGAGCCGGTTCTTCCGCAACCACAACCGGGACGGGTACGCGGCCAGCAAGGTCGCCTTGGAAGCCTTCCCCGGATGCCGCCTGGCGTATGCCAAGAACCACGCGAAGGTGGTGACGTTCGACTTCGGAACCGGTGACGCGCTCGTGTTCGAGGGCAGTGCCAACCTCCGCGCCAACGACAGCCTGGAACAACTCGCCGCGTTCCGGAGCCGCCCCTTGCACGACTTCCACGCGGCCTGGATCGACGACCTCGTGAGTAAGAACTGTGGCGAAGAAGAAGGGTGATAAGCCGAAGGCGAAGAAGTCGAGCGTGGCCGAAGTCGAGCGCCGCGTTCAGGAGGTGCTACGCATCCGGTTGGACGGCGCGGCGCTCCACGACGTTGTGCAGTACGCTACGGAAATGAAGTGGGACGTTTCCGAGCGCCAGGTCGCCCACTACATCCGCCGCGCCGATGATTTGCTGGTCGAACGCAACGACCGGAACCGCAGGCGGCTGCTGGCCCGTCACTGTGCCCAGCGGGAGAGCCTGTACGCCCGCGCCGTCAACGGGGCCGACTACCGGACCGCGCTCGCCGTAATCGACTCGCTCGCCAAGATGCAGGGGCTGTTCGTCTCTCCCAGCGACGTGAAGGAGCTGGCCCGCCTCGCCGCGGCCCAGGGCGCCCGCCTGGTCGAACTGGAGAAGCGCCTTGAAGACGCTCGGCGAACTCAGGAGGGAACTCCGCCGACAGGCTCAACAGATGGACCGCCTCCAGGCGCAGATGCCGGGGATGGCGGAGATCCTGGACCGGTACCGCCGCGACCCGGCGGCGCTGATGCGTGACGCCGGCATGACCCCGGACCCGTGGCAGGTGGCCTTGCTCCGCTCGGCCGACCCGCGGGTGCTCATGCTGTGCGCCCGGCAGGTGGGCAAAAGTTCAGTAGTGTCAATCCTCGCACTGAAGACCGCGCTCACCCAGCCGGGTACGACGACGACCCTCGTCGCCCCGGTCGAGGAGCAAGCGACCGAACTGCTTCGCAAGGTGATGGCCGCCTACAACGCGATCGGCCGCCCGGTGCCGGTGGTGCGGGAGAGCGCCACCCGGCTCGAACTGGCGAACGGGAGCCGGGTGCTGGCGCTGCCCGGCAAGGAGCGGCGGATGCGGTCCTACACCTCCTCGCTGCTCATCATCGACGAGGCGGCGCGGGTGCCGGACGACGTGGTGAACGCGGCGTCCCCGACGATGGCGGTGAGCAAGGGGCGGTTCGTGGCGCTGTCCACCGCGTTCGCCAAGAGCGGGTGGTTCTACGACCAGTGGCAGGACGCGGCCGAGCCGTACTTGCGGCTGTCCATCACCGCGCACCAGTGCCCCCGCATCCCGCCCGCGTTCCTGGAAGGGGAGCGCCGCAAGCTGGGGGCGCGGTGGTTCGACATGGAGTACCTGAACGTGTTCGGAGACGACATCGCGGCCGTGTTCAGCGCGGACGACATCCGCCGGGCGGTGAGCGCCGACGTGCTGCCGCTGTTCGGGCCGCCGCAACTCCTCCCGGTGCCCGCGGGTGTGATCGCCGAGGCCGTGAAGCCCCTGTTCGGAGCGGCGTAGCATGAACGGCTTCGAAGGCATGATGCGGCAGGGATTGCGGGGCGGGTACAGCCGGAACCGCGACCCTTTCCCCGAAGCGCCGGACACGCCCCCGGCGCCGCCGAAGCCCGCGTTCTTCACCGGGCTGGACCTCGGCCAGCAGCAGGATCCATCCGCCCTGGTGGTCGTCGAGCGGGGGACGGTGCCGAACCCGGACAAGCCCGGCGCGACGCAGTACACGTTCGACGTGCGGCACCTGCACCGGTGGCCCTTGCGGACGCCGTACCCGGACATCGTCGCGGACGTGAAGGGGCTGTTCGCCGCGCCGCCGCTGGCGGGCACGCCCCTGGTGATCGATGAGACGGGGGTCGGACGGCCGGTGGTGGACATGTTCCGGGCGGCCGGCATCCGCGCCACCCTGCGCCCGTACTCCATCACTTGCGGGTCGGCGGTGACAAGCAACACGGTCGCCAAGAAGCACCTGGTCGGGGCCATCCAAGCGCCGCTGGTGAGCGGGCGGTTGCGGTTCGCCGAGGGGCTGGAACTGACGCCCGTCCTCGTCGCGGAGTTGGAGAACTTCCGGGTGACGGTGGACCAGCAGACGCGGAACGAGAGCTATTCCGCCTGGCGCGACCGCGACAACGATGATTGCGTCTTAGCTCTTGCGCTTTGCCTGCACGTTGCGAACCAGCCTGCGGCGTTCGCGTCTATGGTGTACTACTCGTAACTAAGAGTGTGTTTTGAAACCGGTCTGGATTTTGAATGGGTCGTCGGTTACTCATGGCCGCCATGAGTAGAAAACCTTATCCGACCGACCTGACGGACGAGCAGTGGGAACGTCTGGACCCGCCGCTGCCCAGGCCCAAATCCGGCACCCCGAAGGGCGGGCATCCGGTCGTCGTGGATCGCCGAGACGTGGTCAACGCGATCTTCTACCACCTGCGTGCTGGCGGGGCCTGGCGGATGTTGCCGCACGATTTCCCGGCGTGGCAAACGGCCTACGGCCTGTTCCGCGACTGGCGTCTGGCTGGGGTTTGGGAGAAGGTTCACGCCACGCTCCGCGAGGAGGTGCGTATCGAGGCCGGCGCTCCGCCGACGCCCGAAACGCTGCGGGTCGACAGCCAAACGGTCAAGACGACCCATCGCGGCGGCCCGAAGGGGTACGACGGGGGGAAAAAAGGTAAACGGTCGCAAGCGGTTCATCGGGGTCGATTCGCTCGGTCTGGTGTGGGCGCTATCGGTACTCACGGCCGATGTCCAGGATCGGGACGGCGGGCGGTGGCTGCTGGGCGCGGTGCGTCACCTGCTGCCGCGGGTGCGCGAAGTGATCGCGGATAGCGGGTTCTCCAAGCGGTTCCAGGAGTTCGTTCGCAACGTGTGCCGCTCGGCGGTGACGATCACGGTCAACGCCAAGGACGGTTTCAAGGTCCACACGCGACGCTGGGTGGTGGAACGCACGTTCGCCTGGTTCGTGCGGTATCGGCGCCTCATGGTCGATTACGAGTACCACACCGAAACCACCGAGGCCATGATCCAAGCCGCCATGATCCACCGCATGCTCCGAAAACTGCACCCCAACCCGTAGGTTTCAAAACACACTCTAACATGGGCGGAACTCGGCACTCAGCCCCGCGGCCCGAATCCAACTCGTGACCGTCCGACGGCCGCGAGACAAGACTGCACCGAGTAACAGGAGGGCCAGACGCGGCGCAGACCGACGGTCGAGGGCGGAGGCGAGCCGGGTGAACCACTGGCACGGGGTAGGCATCTGGTGCTAGAATACCATCGGTGGCCGGCTCCGGTCGGGGTCTGACTCGCTCGACAAGCTCCATCATCCCCGGTGGGCCGGTCTTCGTCGACTCTTCGCGTGTCCGTCTACGGAGTTCCATATGGATTCGGACGACAGGTTGGCCTCGGAGCGATTCCCCCGCTCGTCGAAATACCACCCCGAGTGGGTGCTCGCCGGGGTCAGCGGCGGGTGCAACTCCCTATGGATGACCGAGTGGCTGGCCGAGGCGCTCGATCTGCGTCCCGGCATGCGGGTGTTGGACCTCGGCTGCGGTCGCGCGCTCTCCTCGATCTTCCTGCGCCGCGAGTACGGCGTGCAGGTCTGGGCCGTCGACCTGTGGTTCAGCCCCTCGGAGAACCTGCAGAGGATTCGGGACGCCGGAGCCGAGGACGGCGTGTTCCCCATCCACGCGGACGCGAGGTCGCTGCCGTTTGCCGCGGGGTTCTTCGACGCGATTCTGTCGATCGACTCGTTCTTCTACTACGGGACGGACGACCTGTACCTGAGCTATCTCGCCCGATTCGTGAAGCCGGGTGGCCCGGTGGGTATAGCCGGGGCCGGACTGGTGCAGGAAATCGAAGGCCCGGTCCCCGACCACATCCAGGAGTGGTGGGCCCAGGACAATCCCTGGTGCCTCCACTCGGCGGCTTGGTGGCAGCGTCACTGGGGTCGGACCGGCATCCTGGACGTCGCGGTGGCCGACACCCTGGACGAAGGCTGGCGATTTTGGCGGGCCTGGCAGCAGGCGGTCGCTCCGGGCAACACGGTGGAGATCGCGGCACTGGATGCCGATCGGGGGCGCTATCTCGGCTACGCCCGGGCTGTCGGCCGTCGTCGGGCGGACGCTCGACTTGAGGAGCCGATCGTGTCCGTGCCCCCGCAATACACCGAGACCCCATTGCTCCGCGGGTCGGGATGATCGGCGCGATAGCCCCAATCAAGTGGCGTCCCTGCCGGCTAGATCGAAGCAGTTAGCGGTTAGTCTGCAGGGCCACCTCGCCAACAGTCCAAACGCATAAAGTCCCGGAAAGTGCAGGTTCATGTAAGACCGTTGGGTCAAAGTAAGCCGTCATCCGTTGCCGAAGCACAGCTTCATCGACATCGACGACGAACTGATCGCGCGCGGTGAAGATGCCGGGGAAACTCGTCGGGAACAACTCCGTTAGGAGCGGCCAGCGCGTGTAGGTGACGGCGCTCTTCATCGGGCGGAAGGGCAGTCCCAGCGCCAGAATCGGCGTGACGGGTTCGTATGCGGATGGCTGGAAATTCTCGCCGCTCGCAAGCAA
>JAYUBA010001259.1:0-11271 GCA_043741075.1 Frigoriglobus sp. | reverse complement strand
GCTCCCCCTCCCTTCTTAGGGGAGGGGGCTGGGGGGAGAGGTCGCCTTTACGCCTCCACCACCGCCACATGCTTGCCGCCGAGCGCTTCCAGGTAGGCCCGCGTCGCGTCCGGGTTGAACGCCGGGTCCGCCGCTTCGATGGTCAGGAAGAACCCGCTCTGCGTGCTGCGGTTGAACGTCGGGTGGCCGTCCAGCGGGTGGAAGAACTTCGGCAGGCCGCACAGCCCGATCAGGCTGAACAGCGTGAACAGACCCGCGAACAGGATCGTCATCTCGAAGAACACCGGCACGAACGCCTCCCACGACCGGTACTCCTTCCCGCCCACGATTGTCGGGTAGTAGTACGCCATGAGGTAGAACTGAAGCGTCGCGGCGGACGCGAGGCCGGTGAGCGCGCCGGCGAGCGTGAACAGCGGTAACCGGCTCCGCGTCCGGCCGATCGCTTCCTTCATCCCGTGGACGTAGAACGGCGTCCACGCGTCCACGTGCTTGTAGCCGGCGGCGACGGCCGTCTTCGCGGCGGCGAGCAGCGCGGTCCCGTTCGCGAACTCGGCGACCGCGCCCCACGGCTTCCCGGTCCCGCCCGGCGTCGGGATGAACGCCGGCACCGGCCCTGGGTGCGGCTTCACTTCCGTTGGGGGCCGCGCCGGTGGGCCGAACGCCGCGGCCAGCGCGTGATCGGCGGTCGGGTACTCGCCGTCGGTGCCCTTGAGGTACTGCCCGTCCGGCACGAAGTGGTAGTGCGGGTTCGCCATCGGCAGCACGCCCTTCACCTCCGCCATCGCCACCATCGGCAGCACCCGGATGAACAGCAGCGTGAAGGTGAAGAACAAACCGAAGTCGCCGATCATCTGCAACCAGTCCACCCACGTCGGGTGGAACTGCCCCCACGAGCCGGGCAGGAAGTCGTGGTGCAGCGACTGCACGATAATCACGAACCGCTCGTACCACATGCCGACGTTCACGAACGTGACCACGATCAACACGAACCACGGCGTCTGTCGGCACCACCGGACCCAGAACACTTGCGGGATGAACAGGTTACACGTCATCATCACCCAGTAGGCCCACGTATAGTCGCCGTCGAACGCGCGGTTCTTGAACGTCTGCCATTCATACGGGTTGCCGGAGAACCACGCGATGAACAGCTCCATGCAGTACGCGTACCCGACGAGCGTTCCGGTCGCGAGGATGAACTTACACATCACGTCAATGTGTTTGACGGTGACGAGGTTTTCCAACTTGTATACGGCCCGCGCCGGGATCATACATTGCAGCACCATCGCGAACCCGCCGAAGATCGCGCCCGCGACGAAGTACGGCGGGAAGATCGTCGTGTGCCACCCCGGAATGAGCGACGTGGCGAAGTCGAAGCTCACCACCGAGTGGACGCTCAGCACCAGCGGCGTGCTGAGGCCCGCGAGCATCAAATACGCGACCTCGTAGTGCCGCCAGTGCCGCGTGCTGCCGCGCCAGCCGAGCGCGAGGAAGCCGAAGATCACCTGCCGCCGGCGGCTCGTCGCGCGGTCGCGGAGCGTGCCGAGGTCCGGGATCAGGCCGATGTACCAGAAGACGAGCGAGATCGTGAAATACGTCGAGATCGCGAACGCGTCCCACAGCAGCGGCGACCGGAAATTCTGCCATATATGATTGGCGTTCGGTAGCGGAATCGAGAACCACGCGTACCAGAACCGGCCGACGTGGATGCCGGGATAGATGAACGCGCATATCACCGCGAATATCGTCATCGCCTCACTAAATCTGTTGATCGACGTGCGCCACTTCTGCCGGAATAGAAACAGGATCGCGCTGATGAGCGTGCCGGCGTGGCCGATGCCGATCCAGAACACGAAGTTGGTGATGTCGAACGCCCACGCGACCGGGATGTTGCTCCCCCACACGCCGACGCCGGTCGAGATGAGGTACGTCGCGGCCATCACCCCGCCGCACAACAACGCGGACGTGATGAGGAACGCGGGCCACCACCAGTACGGCTGCGGCTTCTCGGTGATCTCGCTGATCTGCGCGGACACGGAGTCGTAGTCGGCCGGCCCCCACACGAGCGGGATGCGCGGCAGCGGGTCCGGGAACGTCGGCCCGGTGTGCGCGTCGTGGGTGTGGGTAGTGGGAGTGGTCATGCCATCTCCGGATTCACATTCCGCACGCGCGGCAGGTAGCTCGTGCGCGGCTTCGTGTTCAGCTCGCCGAGCAGCAGGTACTCGCTCTCCTTCGCCTTCTGCTTGCTCACCTTACTGTGCGGGTCGAGCGTGTTGCCGAAGACGATGGCCTGCGACGGGCACGCCGCCTGGCACGCGGTCACGATGATGCCGTCCGGCACGATGACGCGGCCGAGCGCGTCGAGGTCGTAGCCGGCCGCCAGCGGGTTCTTCGGCTTCTTGTACGACGACAGCGACCCGTCGGCGGTCCGGAAGGTGCCGTCCGTCTCGATGGTGCGCCGGTCCTGCGCCACTTCGGTCGCTGTGATCTTCGCCCCGTACTTGCCGCGTTCGAGGCGCTGCACGCAGTACGTGCATTTCTCCATCACGCCGCGCATCCGCACGGTCACGTCGGGGTTCTTCTGCATCTTGAGCGTTTCGGGCACGCCGCTCTCGGTGAAGCTCATACCGCCGCTGGCGAACGGCGTCGGCACGCGGAGTTCGTCGAGCCGGCGCTTGTTGAAGTCGAACCAGTTGAACCGCCGCACTTTGTACGGGCACGCGTTCGAGCAGTACCGCGTCCCGATGCACCGGTTGTACACCTGAAGGTTCAAGCCTTCGGGGCTGTGAACGGCCGCGTTGACCGGGCACACTTGCTCGCACGGCGCCGCCTCGCAGTGGACGCACGCGACCGGCTGCGACACGATCCGCGGGTCTTCGGCGGCCGTCTCGCCGTCCGGCGACGAGAAGTAGCGGTCGATGCGGATCCAGTGCAGCTCGCGGTTCCGCTTCACCTCGTGCTTGCCGACAACGGGGATGTTGTTCTCGGCCTGACATGCGATCATGCACGCGCTGCACCCGGTGCAGGCCGAGAGGTCGATGACCATGCCCCACTGGAACTGGCTGTCGAGCAACTCCGGGCGCGCGAGGTCGAGCGAGAACCGCTCCTGCTTCTCCTTCGCCGGCGCCTTGCCCTGCTGCGGATTGCCGTACCCACCTTGGAACTGCTTCTTCAGCATCGCCTCGGTGATGTGCCCGTCCGGCGGGATGCCGATCTTCGGCCCGTGCGCGTCGTGCGTGTCGTGGCTGTGTGTGTGCGCGGCCGGCACCGTCTCGCGGATGATGTCGCGGCCTTCGGGGATGACGCCGTGTTCCTGCGTGGTGACGAGGTCCGCCTTGCCGCCGGTCTTCTTCAGGAAGCAGCGCGCGGTGTGCGGTTGGCCGGACGTGCGCAGCGGGAACACGTTCGTGCCGCCGCCCTGCGGGACGTGCGAAATCCGCATCTCGCCGTACTGCCCGAACGCGAGCGCGACGGAGTAGTCCGCCTGGCCCGGCAGCACGAACGCGGGCACCGTGATCGCCGTTTCGCCGACGCGCAGTTCCACCACGTCGCCCTGCTTGATGCCGAACTCGCGGGCGGTCGCCGGGCTAATGAGGGCCGCGTTGTCCCACACGAGTTTCGTGATCGGGTCGGGCATCTCCTGTAGCCACGGGTTCATCGCGAACCGGCCGTCGCCCAGCGCGTACGACGGGTGGAACGTCACCTCCATCGACTCCTTCGTCGGCGCGGACTCGATCACCACTCGCGGCGTCTGAATCGCGATCCCGACCGGCACCGGCTTGCGGGCCTTCTCGTCCGGTCTGTCGAAGCCGAGCGCCTTCGCCTGCGCCGCATCAACGGGGAAGAAGCCGAGTTGCTTGTAGCGGTTGAACGCGGTGTCGAACTTCGCGTCAGTGAGCGCGATCCCGCTGCGGTCGCTGAACGCCTTCCGCACGAAGCCGTAGGCGGCCTTCTGCGCCGCGCTGTACGCCGCGACAGGCTTGCCGTCGGGGCCGTTCACCTGCGTGAGCAGCGCCAGCACTTCGAGGACCGTGCGCCCGCCGCGGGCCGGCGGCGCCACGTCGTCGGAACCGCTCTTGCCACTATTCAGAGGGGCGATGAGCGGTTGTACGCAGCAGAGCGAGCCGTCGCTCGCTTCGGTGTCGCCCCACCCTTCGAGGAAATGCGCGAGCGGTAGATGCCAGTCGCACTTTTCCGACGTGTGATCGTGGAACAGCCCGAGCCGAATCTTCTTCGCGACCTTCGACAACTCGTCCGCGAACCGCACATCGGCCGGGGCGTTAAACACCGGGTTGCCGCCGACGATTAGTAGCGTCTTCACCTTCCCCGCGGCCATGTCCGCGACGAGTTCCGCCAGGCTGTTGTCGAGCAACTCGGCCGACGGATCGCGGAACTCGGCCATGCCCGCGGCGTAGTTCCCGAGCGCCTCATTGACGGCGTGCGCGAGTGCGTGAACCCACGCCGGCTGTCGCGGCCCTACGACGACGAGGCTCTTGCCCGCGTGTTCGGCCAAATCCTTCGCGACCGCCTTTACCCACTTCTCCGACAACGCGGGATCGAAGCGCGAGCCATCCGGGATCGTGACGAGCAGGTCGTTTTGCAGCAAATCGGGCTTCTTGAGCTTCGCCGCATGCGTAGTCTTCAGTTCGTGCGCAAGTGTAACGAGGTACGTGCCCACCTGCGACGCGGCGAGCCGCAAGCGGTGGTCCGCCATCGTGCCCGTAACCGTGTACGTCGATTCCACGACGTACAGCCGGTTCATGTGGGCTTCGTCTTTGCGCTTCGCGGCGAAGGCGCGCGAGTGGAACACGCCGTCGGCGTCGGTGCCGAGGAAGTCGCTATCCAGCGCGAGGACGAGTTCCGCCTTGTCGAAGCAGTAGCGGGCGACGAGCTTCGCCCCGAACGCCGCTTCCGCGCCCTTCAGCGCTTCGCTCGTGTCAACCGGCTCGTAGCTGTGCCACGACGCCTGCGGAAGCTTCTCCTTGATTGCGTCGCGGAGGGCGCGCACCGCGGGTGAGGGCGTCTGCTCCGTGAGGATGTAGAACCCCTTGCCCTTGTCCTTGGCGAGCTTCTCCGCTTCGCCGCGCGCGAACCGGTCGAAGTCTTCCCACTTCCGCGGCGCCTTGCCTTCCATCACGCCGGGGTACTTGTCCGACATCACGCGGTCGGGGCTGTACAGGTCGAGGACGCTGGCTTGCGCGTGCGCGTCGGTGCTGCCGAGGCTGCACGCGTGCTGCGGGTTGCCTTCGATCTTCGTGGGGCGGCCGTCGTGGCTCTCCACGAGCACCGGAAGCGCGCCGCCGGCGCGGGGAATGCTGGTCGCGTAGAAGGTGGGCTTGCCGGCGACGATGTGGCCGGTCTGCTCGTCGGGGATGACCGCGAACGGAAGAATCTGGATGTCCGGGCGGCGGCACCCGGCGAGGCCGAGCGCCGCGGCCGAGAGCGCGAGGAACTTGCGCCGGTTGAGGCCCGCGTCCGGGTCGTCGTCCTTCGGTTCCGCTTCGCCGAGTTCGTCGTACACGTTGGCGAAGCCGGGGAACTCTTCCGACGCGAACGCCCGGAACTCCGGCGTGTCCGCCAGGTGTTCGAGGCTCCGGTAGTAGTTCGGTTGGGTCATGTCGTCGTGCCTGCGTTCGGTTCTGAGCGGGGGGGCGTAAGCCCCCTGTGGGTTGAGTACACAGGGGGCTTACGCCCCCCGCTCAGGGGCTTACCGGTGGCACCCCTGGCAGTTCATGGGGGGCGCCACGCGCAAATCCTTCTGGATGCCCGCGCCGATCTCGCCCGCGGTCGTGCCGGCCGGCGGCTTCCACGTCAGGTTGGTCACCTCGCCCACCGGCCGCAGCGATTCGTGCGGGTCGTTGTGGCACTTCAGGCACCACCCCATCGTCAGCAGTTGGTCGTGCGACACCACCTTCATCTCGTTCACCTGCCCGTGGCACGACACACACGACACGCCCTTGTTCACATGGACCGCGTGGTTGAAGTACGCGTACTCCGGCAGCTTGTGGACCCGCTTCCATTCGACCGGCTTGCCGGTGTCGTAGCTCGTGCGCACCGGGGCGAGCAGCGGGCTGGCCCCCTTCACGTTCGCCATCTTCGGGTTGTGGCAGTTCATGCACGTCCGCGACGTGGGCACGGTCGCGTGCGGCGACTCGAACACCGACTGGTGACAGTAGGCGCAGTCCATGCCGAGCTTGCCGGCGTGCAACTCGTGCGAGAACGGCACCGGCTGTTCGGGCGTGTAGCCGACGCGGGTGTAGCTGGGCAGCGCGTAGTAGTACCATCCGACGGCGACGAGCGCGACCGCGACCGCCGCGCCGATCCCGGCCTGGCGGACGTGCCCGTCGAGCGATCGCGGGAAGATGGCCGGCACGCTCGCGCTCCCGATTGACCTCGCGACCTGTCGCGGCGAAGCGCCGCTTCACGGCCGCTCCAAAGTCGGCCCGCTTCAGCGCGAAGCCGACTTTGTGAAACTTTTCACAAGCTCGCTGGAATCGTATGAACTGGGGGTGTCGAATGGCAAGGGTAGCCCAGGCACCCACACGTTTAGCGTTCGCCCCAGCGGGGCGACATGACATGGCTCGCCCCACTGGGGCGAACGCTAAACGAGGAGCAGTTTCAATCTGGCCCGCGCACAGCAATCTTTACCGTCGAAACGAAGAACTCGCGCAGTTTCGCATGCGCCTGCACACTGATCGGCGGCAGGTCGCTCGCGGCGGCGTTGGCGACCGCCTGCGCGCGGTTCCGCGCGCCGGGAATGATCGTCGTCACCGCGGGGTGATCGAGGCACCAGCGCAGCGCGAGTTGCGGCAGTGTGTAGCCCTCCGGCACCAGCGGCTTCAACTTCTCGACCATCTCCAGACCCGTTTCGAAGCCGAGGCCGGCGAACGTCTCGCCGACGTTGAACTTCTCGCCGTTGCGGTTCACGGTGCGGTGGTCGTTCGGGCCGAACGTGCTCGCCGCCGTGTACTTGCCCGCGAGCAACCCGGACGCGAGCGGCAGCCGCACGATGACCGCGACGCCCTGCTTCGCGCAGCGGTCGAGCAGGCCGCCGATGAGCGGCGTCTGGCGGAAGATGTTGAAGATGATTTGCAGCGACTCGCAGCCGGGCTGGTTCAGGCACTCGTCGGCCTCGGCGACGGATTCGACGCTCGCCCCGAACCGCGCGATCTTACCTTCCTGCTGAAGCGCGTACACCGCGTCCCACACCGCCGCGCGCTTGAGTTGCTCCATCGGCAGGCAGTGGAGTTGCGTGAGGTCGAGGCGCTCGACGCCGAGCCGCCGGAGCGAGTTCTCGGTGTGTTCGCGGATCGTCTTCGGGTCGAAGTTGCCGGGCCAGCCGGGTCGCGGGAAGCGGCCGAACTTCGACGCGACGAAGAACTTCTCGCGCGTGTGGTCCTTGAGGAACCGGCCGATGAGTTCTTCGCTGCGGCCGGTGCCGTACACGTCGGCGGTATCGAGGAACGTGACGCCCGCTTCGACCGACGCGTTCAGCACGTCGAGCGCGTCGGTATCGGGCACGTCGCCCCACTGGTCGCCGCCGATCTGCCAGCAGCCCAGCCCGACCTCGGACACGCTCGCGCTGCCGAACTTCCGCTGCTTCATGGTGTACCTCTCTATGGCGTGCTACGGCCGACCGAGGAAGCCGGCCAACAGGAACGGCGTCGCGATGAGGAGCGGGATGCCGAAGACGGTGAACAGGATGAACGCGGTGTGCCTGGCGACCTTCTTCATGTGCCACCTCCAACGAGTTGCACACTACGTTAGGGAATCCGCACCGGCGCGGCCGCGCAGGCGGTTGTCGAACACGTAGTACACCGGGTCACTGAACCGGCTCTTGCGCGCCGTCTCCGCGGCGATGCCGCCCCGCGGCCCGAACTGCCCGGCCTTCCCGTTTCGCATGATCGTGCCGACCTTCACGAACCCGGCGCGCTCGAAGAACGGGTTCGCCCGGCCCATCGCGGTGAGCGTTTCGATCCAATCGACGGGGCACAGTTCGCACGCGCGCCGCACGAACGCCGACGCGATGCCCGCCCCGCGGTACGTCGGGTGCAGCACCACCCGCTGGAGCAGCCACAGCCGCTCGTTGAGCGCGGACAGCGCGACCGGCGAGCGCGGGTCGCTCAGGCCGAAGAACCGCGACCGCAGCGACAGGCTCGCGGCCGGCGTCGCGAACGCGCACACGCCGACCGGTTCCGCGCCGTGCCACAGCAGGACGACGCGCTTCACAAAAGCGAGCCGGTGTCCGCGGTAATGCCACCGCGCGAAGTACGGCCAGTCGGCCGCGGTGCCGTCCGACACCCACAGGTCGCGCGCGAACGAGACGAGTCGCCTTTGCCGCACCCGGCGCTCGGCTTCGACGTGCCCGTCGCCGACGCACCGCACCAGCACGTCCGGGTCGAGGTCGTCGGTCACGTCGGCGTGGGTGGTGGCCGCGAGCAGTCCGACGCCGGCGCGCGTCACCAGCTTCCGCACGTTGAACGCGACCACCTTCGCGAGCGTGCGGTCGAGCGTCGCGGTGAACTCGTCCGCGGTGACCCACGGCGCGCCGCCGCCCGCCAGCGCGAACGCCAGCCGGAAGCGGTAGCGCTGCCCCTCGCTCAACTCGCTCGGCGTGCGCAGGAGCAGCCGCGCTTCGGACAGCCCGCACGCGGCGAGCGCCGCGAGTCGCTCCTCCACACTTCCCGAAAGCGCGTCGATCAGCGGCACGTCCGGCAGCGGCGGCGCGAACGCATCGGCCGCGCCGAGTTGCCCGGCCGCGGCGCGCAGGAGCGACGACTTCCCGCTGCCGCTCGGCCCGGTGAACAGCACCAGATCGCCGGGGCGGATGTCGAGCGCGAGGTCTTCGCAGACGGTGTGCGGCGGCTCGCGCTCCGGCAGGCCGAACAGGTCGGTGACGGCCGCGGTCGCGAGGCTCCGGCGCTTCGGCCGGAAGTCGTGGCGGATGGTAATCGGCGCGAGCATGACGCACCTCGCATGAGGAGGCAGGGGGTGGTAGAATGCGAGTCAACTGGAGGACACACGATGAGCGACAACGACATCCCGGCCGTGATGGAACCGGAAGACCTGCTCCGGATGCCGGACGGGGACCGCTACGAACTGATCGACGGGATTCCGCGGGAGAAGCCGATGGGCGCGAAGTCGGAAGAGATCGGCGGGCTCGTGGTCACGCAACTCAACAACTTCATTCGCCCAAAGAAACTCGGGCGCGCGTACCCGTCGCAGACCGGGTTCCAGTGCTTCCCCGCCAAGCCGAAGCAGGTGCGGATGCCGGACGCGTCGTTCGTGTCCGCCGGCCGCCTGCCGGACGACCGCTCACCCGAAGGTTACATCAAAGTCGCGCCGGACATCGCCGTGGAAGTCGTGTCGCCGAACGAGGAGTACGAAGAAGTCGAAGCGAAGGTCGCGGAGTACCGGTCGGCCGGCGTGAAGCTCATCTGGGTCATCAGCCCGAAGTCGAAGACGGTGCTGGTCCGCCGGCTCGACGGGACGTGTGCGGAAGTGGGCGAAGCCGGCACGCTGTCCGGCGAGGACGTGCTGCCCGGCTTCGCGTGCGCCGTCGCGGAGTTGTTCGTCTGACGCCGGGCGTCACTTCTTCTCGCGCTTCAACTCAATGAACAGCAGGGCGGACTTCTTGAGCGTCTTGAACTCGGTCGGCCGGTCCTTCTCGCTGTCGGCCTCCGCGTAGCAGATCTTCAGCGTGTCGCCCTTCAGCTCGTAGATGCCCTCCCACTTCTTGTCCTTCAGCGGCCCCTCTTGATGGATGTAGTCGAAGTGCTTCGGCGTCTTCGCGGGGTTCAGGACGAGGTCGCCCTTCAGCTCGGTGCCGCCCACCGTTTTGATCGCGAAGTTGTTCTCCTTGATGACCATCACCCCGCCGGCGATGCGGTCGAGGGAATCGCCGTCGTGTTCGACCGCGACCACCTTCCAGGTGCCCTGCATCGCCTTCAGTTCCTTCTTCGCCCCGTCGTCGTCGGCCCGCGCACTCGTGAAGCCCGCGAACGTTAGCGCGCACGCGACCAGCAGAACTCGCATCGGTGTTTCCCCGTTGAAGTAGAGTCTGGGGTGAGGATACCGACTGCGCCCGCCGCGCTGACAGAAAAAGGTCAGCCGCGCGGGCGGTACATCACGTCGGTCCGCAGAACGTACTTGCGCCCGCTCACCACGGGTGCGCCCTCGTGGAGTTGGAGGTGGTCGAACGCGAGCGCCTTTCCCGCGGCGGGTCGGACGGCGAACCGGCGCTCGCCGCCGGCCGCGTAGAAGACCGTTTCGCCCCCCGCGTCCACGTCGCTCAGGTAGATCATAAACGTCAACTCGCTCTCCTCGCCCGTGTCGCGCGAGACGGAGCCGTCGAGGTGCGGGGCGAACTGCTCGGCGGTGTCGTAGCGGTAGAACCGGAACCGCTCGTGCAGCCCGCATGCGTCCCGATCGGCCCGGCGCGCGGGCACGAACCGGGCGAGGCGCGCCCACAGGCCCGCGGCCAGTGCCGCGTCTTCGAGGAACGCGCGGGCGTTGTTACGCAGTTGCGGGATCAACTCCCCCGCCCACGGCCGCGGCCTCGTAACCGATGGCCTCGCTGCGCGCGATTAATTGCGCGCACTCCTCCGGCGCGAGGAAGTCGTGAACGACGAAGACGTTCTCCGGGTCGAGCGTTTCGAGCGTCATCGTGAACCTCGCGTTTTCGGCTGTCGGCCCGCCCTCGAATCCGGTCGGCGGCCTCCGCCTCAGATGTCCGACGAACTACGGCGAACCCTCGCGGTGCGACGGTGTTCGCTCGGCCCGCGTTGCCGCGGACCCCTGGCAGGCACATTACGACCGGCGGGGCACATCCGCCACTCACCACACGCGCGGGTCGCGGCGGTCGAGCAGGAACGCGGTGCCGGTGGTCGCGGCGTCCAACAGGTCGTCGTGCTCGCCGAACGGGAACGTGGTCATCTCGTCGTACAGCTCGCGCTGCCCGACATCCACGATACCCGCGTCGCCCTTCAAGCGGAACGCGCCGTTCTCCACCGCGACGCTGAACGCGGCCACGCGCGAACCTTTGTCCTTGGACTGCGTGACGCTCTTGAGCTTCGGCCCGAAGCGGGCGTGTCGCGTGAGCAAGTCCTTGATGCCGAGGAACGCGGCGTTCGTCTCGAACAGGATCACCGCCGGGTTCCACTGGCGATCGAACGCGTCGATGAGGCCCACGAGGTCCGGTGCGGACACCCGCCGCGCGGTGGACGCCAGGACGCGAATTTGCGCAGACCCACCCCCCCAGCCCCCCTCCCTGCA
>JAYUBA010001258.1:0-3510 GCA_043741075.1 Frigoriglobus sp. | reverse complement strand
GGTGCCCACCTCGCCCCGGCTTTGCGGGGAGAGGTCGCGGCGCCTCGCCGCGGGTGAGGGGTCTTCTCTTCCCACCTCACCCCACGATCAGCGCGCCCACCTGATACGTGACCAGCGCCCCGACGTACGCGAGCACCGTCATGTACACGAAGGTGAACGCGGGCCACACCCAACTCTTCGTTTCGCGCTGAATCACGACGAGCGTCGATGCGCACTGACAGCACAGCGCGAAGAACACCATCACCGACAGCGCCACCGGCACGCCGTACTTGCCGCGAACCGGGTCCTTCGACCACTCGTCCTGAACCGCCTTCGTCAGCCCGGCGGCCTTCTCCTTCGCGTCGTCGTCGGCCTTCGCGTTACCGATCGCCCTCGCGTCCACTTCGCCCACGTCGTAAAGGAGCCCGAACGTGCCGACGATCACTTCGCGGGCCGGGAAACTCGCCATCACGGCCACGCCGATCTTCCAGTCCCACCCCAGCGGCTCGAACACCGGCTCCATCCACACGCCCGCGCGCCCCAGCGCGCTCCGCCGCTTCCACTCGCCGTTCAGCCGGTCGGGCAAGCCGGCCGCGGCGTCGAGCGCCTCCAAATCCGCCTTCTCTTCGTCGGTGGCGTCTTCCTTCGACTTCAGTTCCTTCAGTCGGTCGGCCTTCTCCTTCGCCGCGGACTCGGCCTTCTCGATGCGGTCCGGGTACGACTCGCCGTTCGCGTCGGTGTGCGGGAAGTACAGCAGCGCCCACACCAGCACCATCGCGGCGAGGATGATCGTGCCGGCCCGGATCGTGAACGCGCGACCGGCGTCGATCATGCGTCGAAGGATCGCGGTCGCCTTCGGCCGGCGGTACGCGGGGAGTTCCATCACGAACACCGGCGCCGCGCCGCGGAGCAGCGTGCGTTTAAGGGTGAGCGCGACGAGCGGCGCGACCGTGAAGCCGATCATGTACATCGCGAACAGCACCAACCCCGGCAGCCAACCGGGTGAACCCGGCCGCGCGATGAACGCACCGATCATGAGGATGTATACCGGCAGCCGCGCGGAACAACTCATCAGCGGGGCAACGAGGATGGTCGCGAGTCGGTCGCGGCGGTTCTCGATCACCCGCGTCGCCATGATGCCCGGCACCGCGCACGCCACGCTCGACAGCATCGGGATGAACGACTTCCCGCTGAGGCCGCACCGGCTCATCACGCGGTCCATGAGGAACGCGGCGCGGGCCATGTACCCGCAATCTTCGAGGATCGCGATGAACCCGAACAGGATCATGATCTGCGGCAGGAACACCAGCACGCTACCCACGCCCTTGATGATGCCATCGACGACCAGCGCGCGGAACGGGCCGGACGGTAGCGCGCCTTCCACGCCCTTCGCGACCGCGTCCTGCCCGCTGCTGATTACGTCCATGAGCGGCTTCGCCCACAGGAAGATCGACTGGAACATCAGGAACATGACGACCAGGAAGACGACCGTGCCCCACAACCGGTGCGTGAGCACGCTGTCGATGCGGTCGGTCCAGGTGACGGGCCGCACGGCGGGCTTCGTGACGGCCGCGGCGACGGCCGCCCGCACCCATGCGAACCGCGTGCGGGCTTCCACGCCCGGAACGCCAAGCCCGGCCGCGGCGAGCTTCGCGCGCGCCGACGCGAGCTTCGCCTTCACGCCCTCGCCGTGCCGCTCGACCAGCCACTGCTCCGTGTACCCGCCGACATCAATGAGCAAGCGGCGGACGAGAATCGGCGGAATCTCGTCGGACAGTTCCTTCTGCAACTGCTCCGCGACCGCGTCGAACGCGGGCGGGAACGCCGGGCCGCGCGGCACCGCCCCGCCTTCGGCCGCGGCGCGAATGGCCTTCGTGAGTTCGGCCACGCCGGTGCCGTTGTTCGCCTGGATCGGCACCACCGGCACGCCGAGTTGTTGAGACAGCTTCGCGTAGTCGAACGTCAGCCCCTGCGCGCGGGCCGCGTCGATCATGTTGACCGCGACGACGACCGGCACGCCGAGATCGAGCAACTGACTGGTGAGGTAGAGGTGGCGGTCGAGGTTGGTGGCATCGACGATGGAGACGACGACCGAGGGCCGCGGTTCTTCGGGCCGGCGGCCGAGGAGCAGATCGACGGCGACCATCTCGTCCGGGCTTCGCGCGGCGAGGCTGTAGGTGCCGGGCAGGTCGATGAGGTCGGCCGTCACGCCGTCGGCGGTGAACTGCCCCTTCTTCATCTCGACGGTGACGCCGGGGTAGTTGCCGATCCGCTGCCGCAACCCGGTCAGCGCGTTGAACAGGGTGGACTTGCCCGCGTTCGGGTTGCCGACGAGCGCGACGGTGAGCGTGGCGGTAAGCATGTGTCTTCTGAGCGGGGGGCGTAAGCCCCCTGTGAGATCAAAACTCAATCGAGTCGAACGGTAATGTTGGCGGCTTCGGTTTTGCGGAGGCTGAGGCGGGAGTTACCGAACCGGATCTCGATCGGGTCGCCGAGCGGGGCGCGGGCCACGACTTCCACCCGCTCGCCTTCGAGCAACCCGAACTCGTAGAGGCGCTGCACGAGGGCGGGGTCGCCGGACACGGCCAGTACCTCGGCGCTCTGGCCGGGCGACAGGTCGGCGAGCGTGGGCATCAGCCGGCCACCGGGCGCACGAGAATCTGCGAGCACTCGCCGCCGCGGAGGCACAGCTTGCACCCGGACACGTTCAGCAGGCACGTCGTGCCGGGCTGCACCACCTGCACGCGCGACCCCTGGCGGATGCCGAGTTCGGCGAGGCGGCCGACCCAGCCCGGCTGGCCCGACACCTCTTCGACCTCGGCCCACTCGCCGGCGTTCAGCATGTCCAGCGGCATCAACATGAGCAAACTCGCCCAGGCAGGGTCTCTTATTGAGATTTCGTCTCAGTATAGTTTGGCTGCGCGCGCCTTCCCCGTCAAGCCCATAGTCGGACAAATGCGAGGAAATCGGGAAGGCCGATCCGTGTCAGACTGGCTTTTTACGTCGTTCGCCCAGATACGCGGCGAGCGCCTCCCGCCACGACCGCAAGGGAGAAACGCCGACGGATGCGAGTTTCGCGGTGGAAAGCACGCTGTACGCGGGTCGCTTCGCGGCGGCACCGAACTCGGTACTGGTGATCGGCGTGAGATTGGGTGTCAGCCCGGACTGGCGGAAAATCTCCGCCGCGAACTCGAACCAGGTGCAGTCGCCACTGTTGGTCACGTGGAAAAGACCGGTCGCGCCGCGGGCGATGAGTTGCACGGTCGCGTCCGCGACATCCGCGGTGTAGCTAGGCGTGCAGCGCTGGTCGCTCACCACGCGGAGCGGCTTGCCCGGCCCGGCGAGTCGCAACATCGTCTCAACAAAGTTGCCGCCCTTCCCGCCGCTGCCCCACACGCCGTACAGCCCGCAGGTGCGGATGACGAGAGAGTTTGCTGAGATTCTCCCGGCGGTCAGTTCACCGAGCGCCTTGCTCATACCGTACACGCTCACCGGGTCGGTCGGGTCGTCTTCGCTGTAAGGCGTGGCGCG
>JAYUBA010001257.1:0-3514 GCA_043741075.1 Frigoriglobus sp. | reverse complement strand
GTCAGTGCTTGCACCCGCTCTCCCCACGGGTTACTCTCACCTCCGCCCGCCTCCCTTCCCTCTCCCACAGGTGCCGCAATGGCCCGCCCGTCTTCGCGCCGCAGTTTCCTCAAACAGTCCGCGCTCGCCGCCACCGCGTTCGGCGTGCCCACGATCCTGTCCGCCCGCGCGCCCAACGAGAAGCTCGGCATCGCGGTCATCGGGTGCGGCGGCCAGGGCGGCGGCAACCCCGGACTCGCGGCCACCGAGCGACTCGTCGCGCTCTGCGATGTGGACGACAAGATCATCGCGAGCACGATCAAGAACCTCGGCGACAAGGCGAAAGGCCCGCCGGTGTTCCACGACTACCGAAAACTGTTCGACGCGCACGCGAAGGACATCGACGCGGTGCTGATCGCCACCCCGGACCACCACCACGCACCGGCCGCGATCCGCGCGATCCGCCTCGGTAAGAGCGTGTTCTGCGAAAAGCCGCTGACGTGGTGCATCTACGAAGCCCGCACGCTCGCGACCGAAGCGAAGACGCACAAGGTTCACACGTCGATGGGCAACCAGGGGCACGCGGGCGAGGGCTACCGCCGGCTGTGCGAGTACATCTGGGCGGGGGCCATCGGCGACGTGACCGAGACGCACAGCATGTTGAGCCGCAACTTCGGCGGCAAGGGCGGGCGGCCGAAGGGCGAGAAGGTGCCCGACACGCTGCACTGGGACGAGTGGCTCGGCCCGGCGGGCGCGCGCGACTACCACGGCGGGCTGCACCCGTTCGGCTGGCGGAACTGGACCGAGTTCGGCACCGGCGTGCTCGGCGACATGGGCTGCCACGTCCTCGACGGCACGTTCTGGGCGCTCAAACTGGCCGAGGCGAAGAAGTTCACGGTCGAGTGCGTCTCGCAGACCGGCGGCAGCAAGGAGATGTTCTCGCAGTACAACCACCTCCGGTGGCAGTTCGGCCCGCGCGGGACGATGCCCGCGGTGACCATCAACACCTACGACGCCGACTGGCCGAAGGACATCAAGGTGATGCTGTACGACCTGAAGGACCGGCAGGACGGCGGCACGGTGTACGTCGGCACGAAGGGCGCGATGGTGACCGACACCTACGGCGGCAACCCGCGGCTGCTGCCGAAGGACAAGCACGACAAGTTCCCGCCGCCGGAGAAGACGATCCCGCGGTCGAAGTCGGGCGTGAAGGGCGACCTGATCGCGGCGTGCAAGGGCGGCGACGAACCGAGTTCGAGCTTCGACTACGCGGGGCCGTTCACGGAGTTCGTGCTGACGGGCGTGATGGCGAGCCGCGTCGGGGCCGGGAAGCTCATCACCTGGGACGTGGAGAAGATGACCGCCGACCTGCCGGAAGCGAACGCCCTAGTGAAGCGCGACTACCGCAAGGGCTGGGAGGTGTAGGGCTGGCTGATTATAGCCCTGGCGGTGCAGGGATGCCGAGTTGCTTACAGATTTTGCGCACAAGTCCATTCTTAATCGTGCGGTGCCGTGGAACGGGTTCTTTGCGCCCGTTCTTGGTATTCACCCAGAGGTCATGGTTACCACCATGCCTCTCAAACTCGCACCCGTTGTTCCGAAGGTGCTTTTCAAATGCTGTGCGGTTCACACCTTGTTCCCCGTGAGCGAAACGAGAAACTGTGCGAATTACGCGGGATTCGCTTGTTGTGGGGTCGGCCGCTTGGTGAGTTTCGGCTTGTGAACGAGATGAACCCCGTGGTCCTTGTACGTCTTGCGTACTGACGAAGCGAGGCTGCGCCCTTCCGCCTTTGCCCGTGGAGGTTGACGCGACTTGCCGCTAATCTTGCGATCCTCCTTGAATAAGGCGATGACATCCCGAGCGTTCTCAAACGCCTCCTCCAAAGTCTCCGCCTGTGTCAGAACATTGGGGTTGTTGGGTGCGGTAACGATGTACCCTCCCTCCTCTGCGACTTCGAGAGTCAAAGTGAGTTTTCCGTCGCTCACAAGATATCGTTTTGGCTTCGCCATACTGTTCCTCCGCAATAAGTGATAACCGGTCTTCCCACGCGACACAACCCCCGCCGCCTTGCTACACTGGTCCGCAACCCGCCCCCGCTCCCGCCCGGAACCGACAATGGAACTCACCGACCTCGCGTGGCCCGCGGTCGCCGCGCTCCCGAAGACCACCCCAGTCGTCTTCCCCATCGCGGCACTCGAGCAGCACGGCCGGCACATGCCGGTGTTCACCGACTCGCTGCTACTCGGCGAAGTGATCCGCCGCGCGAAGCTCGCGCCGGGCGCCGACCGGTGCCTGTTCGCGCCGCTCCAGTGGCTCGGCAACTCGCACCACCACCTCGACTTCCCCGGCACCCTCTCCGCGTCGCCCCGCCTGTACCTCGACCTGCTGAAAGACCTCGCGACGTGCTTCCTGGCGCACGGGTTCACGCGCATCGTCTTCGTGAACGGCCACGGCGGGAACATCACCCCCTACCAACAAGCCCTCTTCGAACTGAAGCAGGACCACCGCGCCCGCCCCGACCTGCTCCTTCTCGCGCTCACCTACTGGGACGCGGCCGGCAGCCCGGCGGAGACGATTCCCGGACTCGTGCAGAAGCGGATGGGGCACGCGTGCGAGTGGGAAACGTCGATGGTGCTGCGGCTGAACCCGAAGCTCGTGGTGGGCGACGTGGCGCGGGTGCCGGAGGTGTTGCACGGGCGCGAGTTCGCGCCGGGCTACCGCGCGTGGGTGATGCCCGACCGCAGCGAGCCGGGGCACGTCGGTACGCCGGCCGCCGCGACGACCGAAAAGGGCGAGGCGCTGTTCGCGCACTTCGCCGCGGGCGTGACCGCGTACCTGGAACGCGTCGTCGCGTGGGACGGCACTTGGGATAGTTGAAAGTGCTGAGTGCTGAGTTCTGAGTGAAGACGCCTGAACCCGATCCCGAGAGCGCATCTGCCGTGACTCCTCATCACTCATCACTCATCACTCATCACTCTCCGATGCCGACCCCCTGGCGGTGGTGGGTGTGCGGGGCGATGATGCTCGCCACGCTCCTGAACTACATGGACCGGCAGGTGCTGCCGCAGATCGCGACGGAACTGCGGGACGAGTACGGTCTGAGCGCCGCCCGGTACGGCACCGTGGGCCGGAACTTCGCGTGGGCGTTCGCGCTCGGGTCCGTCTTCTTCGGGTTCATCGCGGACCGCATCGGGCCGCGGTTGCTCTACCCGGTCGTGCTGATCGGCTGGTCGGCCGCGGGACTGGCGACGCCGCTCATGCGCGACGCGACCTTCGCGGCCCAATTCGAGCAACCGGGTGAACCCGGAAGCGGGCCGTACTACTGGCTGCTCCTCTGCCGCACGCTGCTCGGCTTCTTCGAGGCGGGGCACTGGCCGTGCGCGCTGCTCACCGCGCGACAGATCCTGAGCGCGGCGGACCGGCCGCTCGGCAACGGACTGCTCCAGAGCGGGGCGTCGCTCGGCGCGATCCTGGTTCCGCTGTACGTGATGGCCGTGCGGACCCTCGGCGGCGGGTGGGAGGTCGCGTTCTGGA
>JAYUBA010001256.1:0-3516 GCA_043741075.1 Frigoriglobus sp. | reverse complement strand
ATCTGCGCGGCTGCTTACGCCCCCGTGCCTCGCGTGGGAGACGCCGATGGTCCGCCGTACCGCCGCGACGCTGGTCGCGCTACTCGCGCTCGCGCCGCCCGCCCGCGCGCAAGTCCATCTGGCCGAAACGCCGGCCGCGGGCGACTGCTTCCGGTATAGCGTCGAGTTGGAACTGGCCGGCAAGATGATCGTCACGCAGGAAGGGAACAAGGAGACGATCCGCCTCGAAGCGAAGGCGCGGCACGTGTTCAGCGAGCGCACCCTCGCCGCCGCCGACGGGCTGCCGGCCCGCTCCGCCCGGCACTACGAGGACGCGGTCGCGTCGGCCGTGGTCGATGTCGAGAAGGTGAACCGCGCGCTGCCCGACGACCGCCGACTCGTCGTGACGCTCCGCAGTTCGGAGGGCACGTTCTGCTTCAGCCCGGCCGGGCCGCTCACGCGCGACGAACTCGACCTCGTCACCGAGCACTTCAACCCGCAGTGCCTCGCGGGCCTGCTCCCCGGCAAGGCGGTGAACGTCGGCGACACCTGGACCGTCGCACCGGCCGCCGCGCAAGCCGCGGGGCAGTTCGACGGCCTCATCAAGAACAGCCTGACCGGGAAACTCACCGCCGCGGCCGACGGGAAGGCCACGTTCACTGTCGAGGGCACCGCGGAGGGCATCGAACACGGGGCGAAGGTGACGCTCACCGTCGCCGCGACCGGCACCTTCGACCTGACGGCAAAGCGCATCGTCGGCCTCACCTGGAAGCAGAAGGACGACCGCGAACAGGGGCCGGTGGCGCCCGCGTCGCAGGTGGACGCGACCGTCGTGCTGAAGCGGCAATCGCTGGCCGAGGCGCCGAAGGAACTGAGCGACGCCGCGCTCGCGACCGTGCCGAAGGGCGACGTGCCGGCCGCGCTGACGCTGCTCCGGCACGCGGACCCGAAGGGCCGCTATTCGCTGGTGTACCCGCGCGACTGGCACGTCACCGGGCAGACCGACCAGCACCTCATCTTCCGACTGCTCGACAAGGGCGAGTTCATCGCGCAGGCGACGGTGGTCGCGTGGAAGAAGGCGGACGCGGGGAAGCACACGCCGGCCGACGAGTTCAAGAAGGCGGTGGGCGCCGCGCCGGGCTGGACGGCGACCCGCGTCCTCGAAGACGCCGAGACGACCTCACCGGACGGCCGCTGGCTGTACCGCATCGTCGCGGAGGGGAAGATGGACGAGTTGCCCGTGGTGCAGAGCTTCAACCTGCTGGCCGGCGCGCAGGGCGATCAGGCGGCGGTGACGTTCGCGATGAAGCCGGAGAAGGTGAAGGCGGTGGGCACCCGCGACCGCGAGTTGGTTCAGGCGATCGCGTTCCCGGCGAAAAAGTGAGTAGAGGGCAGAGGGCAGAAGACCGCCGCAGATGAACGCAGACAGACGCAGATCAGCAAGCAGAAAACGAGATCAGCGGTCAGGAAGCGTATGTTCAACTCGTCCCGACTTCTCTTCCGGTCTGATCTGCGTTCTTCCGCGTTCATCCGCGGCGGCCTTCTGTCTTCTCCAGACTGCCCACTGAGCACGCGGTTTGTTAAGGTACAGGTGGGCACGTAACCGGGACCGGGGCGCAACGGGGGAACCATGCGGATCGGGGTCGTCAGTGACACCCACGACCGCCAGGAGGCGGTCGCGGAAGCCGTTCGCCTCCTGCTGGAGCAGGACGTCGAGCTGGTCCTGCACTGCGGCGACATCGAGTCGCCGGACACGGTGCGGGTCTTCAGGCCCATTCCCACCCACTTCGTGTTCGGCAACTGGGACAAGGACAAGGCGAGGCTGACGGCCGCGATCAAGGAGGTCGGCGGCACGCACTACGACTCGTTCGGCTTCCTGACGCTGGGCGAGAAGCGGATCGCGTGGGTCCACAGCCACGAGCGGCACCAGTTGCGCCAGTTGGAGAACGCCGACTACTTCGACTACGTGTTCTACGGCCACACGCACGTCCGCGAGCAGCACCGGACCGGGCGGACGCTGGTGGCGAACCCCGGCGCGCTGTTCCGGGCGAACCCGAAGACGTGCATCGTGCTGGACCTGATTACGGGGGAGATCAAGCCGATCATCGTGCCGGTGAAGGCGTCGGCGGGCGCGGCCCCGCACGCCGCGACGGCGGCCCTCGACGACGGCACCGGGTCGATCGTCATGCCGCCGGGCACGATGCCGGCGCTGCCCACCCCCGTCACGCTGTCCGCGCCGGACACGTCCCCGCCGGCCCCGCCGGGGTGAACGAATTCTTAGACTCCCGAAACGGATTGGTGTGAGTATGGGAAGCGACCGGAGACCGACCGTTTGCTCATTGTTCACCGGTGCCGGCGGACTCGACATCGGTCTGGAGTTGGCCGGATTTCGCACGACGGTGGCCATCGAGTGCGACGAGGATTGTGTCGCGACCCTGCGAGCCAACCAAGCCGCGATGATTCCCGTTGCGGGCCAAAAGAAACGCGCATACCTCGAAGGCACCAGGATCGTCCAGAAAAATGTTGAAGAGGTCGGCCCAGAAGAGTTGATGCCGACGGGCCGGCGCTCACCCGATGTGATGGTCGGTGGCCCGCCGTGTCAGCCGTTCAGCAGTTCCGGGTCCATGCTCTCGGTCGCCGACCCGCGGGGCAAATTGTTCGCCGAGTTCGTCCGGTTGGCCGGCGCGCTCCGGCCGCGGCTGATCCTGTTCGAGAACGTCCGCGGGTTGGTCACCGCCAGAGGCCCAAAGGGTGAGCCGGGAGAAGCTCTGCGAATGGTGAATGACGCTTTTGAGGGGATCGGCTACGCGACGCGGTTCGCTCTGCTCAACGCCGCCGACTACGGCGGCCCGCAGCGGCGCGTGCGCTGTTTCATGGTAGCGTCTCGGGACGTTGAGTTGCCGCAGTTCCCGGACCCGACGCACGCCGAGAGCGTTGAACCCGGTCTGTTCGAGACGGCGTACCCCTGGGTGCCTTTGAAGGAGTTCCTTGCGGCGCAGCCAAAGCCCGACCCCGCCGACGTGGTCCGACCGACGCCTCAACTCGCCGCTCAGTTGGAGACGTTGGCGGAAGGGACCGGTCTGCGGAGCGCCGGGGCGCGCGAGGCCACGCGACCGGGCGGGCACTGGGGGTACAGACAGGGCACCTTCATCGCCGACCTGTCGCTGCCGGCGCGCACGGTCACCGCGTCCGCGAGCCAGGACTGGATTCGCCTTCCCGACGGCACCCTCCGGCGGCTGACGTGGCGGGAGTGCGCCGGTCTCCAAGGGTTTCCCGAGCGGTGGCAGTTCGTTGGCGGCCGGGCGAGCCAGTTCAAGCAGATCGGGAACGCGGTTCCCGTTGTCTTCGGTCGGGTAATCGGTGCGTGTCTGCGAGAAGCTCTGACGGCTCCGTGCAAGGAGAAACCGACCTCGGCCCCGCTCCCCCAAGAGTTTCACGTTGCAATCAGCTACACGAAGAAGGAGCACCACCGGAACGGCGAATCCCGTGCGCGTGTTCTCAAACTCCAACAAGCCGGTCGGGTCAGCCGACAGGCGA
>JAYUBA010001255.1:0-3517 GCA_043741075.1 Frigoriglobus sp. | reverse complement strand
CCTCCTTCACCCCCGCCTTCGGCGGGTGGAAGAACAGCAGCAGAATCACCGAGCCGACGAGCGCCGCGCCCATCGAGTACTGGAACACCGCGGTGTAGTTCAGCGCCTTCGTGTTCGGGTCCGTGTACCGGTCCTTCAGCACCCCGCACGCGAAGTTCGCCGCGAACGGCCCGACGCCCAGGATGAGCACATTGAACAGCCCCTGCGCGCTACTCCGCACGTCCTTCGGGAAGAACTCGTCCACGAAGATGTACACGGTGGCGAAGAAGAACGCGTAGCAGACGCCGTGGACCACGTTGATGAGGATCGCCGGCACCTGCTCCGGGAAGAACGCGAACACCGCGAACCGGGCCGCGTGGCCCAGCACGCCCACCGCCATCGTCGTCCGCCACCCGAACCGCTTCAGCACGTAGCCGAGGAACAGCATCGTGACGATCTCGGCCAACTGGCCGATCTTCATCACCGGGCCGACCCAGTTCGCGGGGATGTCCACCACGCCCCCGTCGGCCTTCGGCCCCAGGAACGTGAACGTCCAGAAGAAGAAGCTCTGGTGAACGGCCGCGTCGATGAACGTGACCAGGAACAGGATCGCGACGAACGGGTTCCTCAGGAGCCGGGCCGCCTTCACCCACGCCAGCGAGTCGGCCGCGGAGGTCGCCGGCTTCGGCGGCGTGTGCGGCAGGAACAGGCTGTACACCGCCAGCGCCAGCGACGCCGCGCCCGCGACGAGGAAGATGTACTTCTTCAGGTCCATCGCCGCGACGCCCTCGACCGACGTGCCGAGCGCCGTGCCGATCCACTCGACGAACCCGACCTCGGCCATCGACGGCACCTTCGCCCAGTTCACCAGGATGAAGATGAACGGCCAGCTCGCCGCGATCCACCCGATCGTGCCCCAGAGCCGCACCGGGCCGAACTCGCGGGCCGGGTCGCGCAGGTTGGCGAACGCGATCGAGTTGGTGATGGAGATGGTCGGCACGTAGAAGACGGCGTGCAGGAGCATGAGCACGAAGAACGGCCAGAACGGGGCCAGCGGTTCGGGTTGCCCGCGCAACTCCTCGCGCTTGCTGTTGGACCGCGATTCGCCCGTGAACAGGACGAGTGTGACCGGCTTCTTGTCGTCGGGCGTTGCCGCCAGTTTATCCCAGTCCACCGCGACGCCGTTCACCTTCACGGGGGTCTTGTCTTCCAGGTACGCGACCCCTTGCGTGTCCGCGTCGCCCTTCTCCACGACCTTCACCCACGCGAACTCGCCGACGTTCGTGCCGAACTGGCCCGGCAGGAAGAACAGGCCGAGGATGGCCAGCCCGCCGACGAGGTGGCTGAACGCGACGAACTTCTCCGCCGCGAACTTGCGGTCGGCGAACTGCGTGCTGAAGAACAGCGCGACCAGCGCCCCGACGTTGAACGCGCCGAACACGAGCGCGTTCTGCCAGCCGGCGAAGCCGAGCTTCGGGATGTAGTCGAACCCGAGTTCGAACCACGCCCCCCAGATGAAGAACTGGAGGAACATCATGACGCACAGCTTGAACCGCAGGGACTTCTCCTGCGGGGCGGAGAGCGGGTCGGCGGACATGGCGGCTCCGGGTGCGGAACATCAGCGAGGAATGTCGCTGAATGTAAAAGCGGAGTGGGGGAGAGGCAACAGAGAAGCCGAGAACAGAAGAATGGCCCGCAGATGACGCAGAGAAGAGCGCGGATGAAATCGGATCAAACACAATCTGTTCTGATCTGATTTCATCCGCGCTCTTCTCTGCGTCATCTGCGGGCCATTCTTATTTCTTCTTCGTTACCGTGATCCGATCGACCTCCGTGCCGTCGGCCGCGACCGCGCTCGGCCACCCAGCAGATCACCTTCGTGTCGGTGCCGGCGACGCGGAGCCGTCGCCGGGCTGCACGTAGGGGAGGACGTAGAGTTGTTGTGCGGTCGCGGGGCCGGCGCACAGACCGCGAAGAGGGCGGCGATTCGCATCGGGGTTCCACCGTGAGGGAGGAGCGTCACGCGATCCAGGTCGGCTCCCACCCCTTGCGGTACGGCTTCGTCAGCAGCGCGGTCGCCGCCTTCGAGTTGGTCACCGTCAGCTTCTCGGCGTCCCACTTCAGCGCCCCGCCGGGCACGCGGACCGCCACCGTGCCCAGCAGCACGGTTTCCGTCAGCGCGCTGGCGTAGTCGAAGTGCGAAGTCGTCTTCCCCTCGCCGCGACAGGCGTCCGCCCACTGAATGTAGTGATCGACGGCCGGCACCTTCTCCACCTTGAACTCCCTGAAATCCGCGTCGGGCAGGAGCTTCGGCATCGCGACGTGCGGGATGAGCAGCGACCCCTTCTCGCCGATCAGCAGCGAGCCGGAGCCGGGCAGTTTCACGTCGGACGCCAGGCCGAGGCGGTCGCGCGGCGGGAACTTCCCGTCGCCGTCGTACCACGTCAGCTTGAGCGTCTTGCCCGCGGTGCGCTCGGTGCCGGGGAACTCGTAGTTCACGACCGACCACGCGTACCACACCTCGCGGTTCATGGGCGCGCTTTCGGCTTTCACCGTGAGCGGCGCGGAGAGGCCCAGCGCCAGGAACACCGGGTCGAGGATGTGACAGCCGAAGTCGCCGAGTTGGCCGTTGGCGAAGTCCTGCCACGCCCGCCAGTTGAACGAGTGGTACAGGTTCCGCTTGTACGGGCGCTCCGGGGCGACGCCGAGCCACTCGTCCCAGTGGATCTTCTCGGGCACCGGGTCCATGCCCTTCGGGCGGTCGGCGGCGAGCATCCAGCCCATCTTCCCGGCCTGCCAGGAGTGAACCTCCTTCACCTTCCCGATGCTGCCGTCGTGGACGAGCTTCACCGCGGTGCGGTACGCCTCGTGCGACTGAATCTGGTTGCCCATCTGGGTGACGACGCCGTACTTCCGGGCCGCGAGCCGCATCTGCCGGGCCTCGAACACGGTGTGCGTGAGCGGCTTCTGGCAGAACACGTGCTTGCCCAGCGCCATCGCCGGCAGCGCGATCGGCGCGTGCATGTGGTCCGGCGTCGAGACGGTGAGCGCGTCGAACTCCTTCGGCTTGTCGAGCAGCTTGCGCCAGTCGGTGAAGGTCTTCGCGGCCTTGAACTTGGTGACCGCTTGGCCGAGGAACTTCTCGCTCTCGTCGATGTCGCACAGCGCGACGACGCTCACCTTCGGACTGGCCGCGACGCGGGTGAGGTCGTCCCACCCCTTCCCGCCGACGCCGATCGACGCGACCCGCAGGTTCTCGTTGGCCCCGAGGACGCGCGACCAACTCGCGGCGGTGAGGACGGACGCCGCGCCGGCGGTTTGAAGGAACCGGCGACGCGTGACAGCGGGAGTGCGCATGATGAGGAGTCCGGGGGAGAGAGTTTTGGCAGGGGCGAGCAGAAACAATCGATCGCGGGCGTCTTGTTCTGGCCCTCTCCCCTTGCGGGAGAGGGTGGCGGCGCCTCGCCGACGGGTGAGGGGGCGCTCAGCAACTCCGAGAAGGCGAAGCGGCCTCGATGCGCGTAAGTTTACCCCTCAC
>JAYUBA010001254.1:0-3519 GCA_043741075.1 Frigoriglobus sp. | reverse complement strand
ACACCGACGCCGTGCTGACCGAGGACATGGCGGCCGAATAGTTTCCGACGCTGAGCGGGGGGCGTAAGCCCCCTGTGCGTCGGTCACACAGGGGGCTTACGCCGTCGGCCACACAGGGGGCTTACGCCCCCCGCTCGGGCTTGCTTACAACTTCAGTTTACCTCCCGCAACATCTCCGCCGAGCGCCACGAACTTCGCCCGGTGCGCGGGGGCGCGGTCCGGGTCGCCCACCGCGGCGAGCAGGATCGCGGCGGTGACCGCCGTGGCGGTCAGGTCGTCGCGCGGCGGGACCGGCGGCAGGTGCGGTGCCGACAGGCTGCCTCCGGACCAGAACGCGGCGCCCGCGAGGCACCCCGGCGCGGTGCCGAACCCGACCGCTTCCGCCGCGGCTTCGCACGCCCGACGGTTCGCCTCCGACGGTTCCTTCACCCACCCTTCCACTTTCGCGAGCGCCCGCGCCGCTTCCGGCGACGGCTTCGGAATCGCGGCGCGCACGCACGCCAGCGCCCACCCCACCGCCTCGCGCTTGGGCAGCGCGACGGCCAGGAACCGGATCGCGTCTTCGGCCAGCGGCGGGTGCGCCGCGAGCACGTCGAAGAACTGTCGCGGGGTGTGCGCGGGGGCGAGCACCGCTTTCGCCGCGTCGGAGAGCGGAAGCGGCTTCGCGAGATCGGCGGCGAGGCGAACCGGCGGAGTCATGAGGCACCTCGCGGGAAGGGAGAACCTAACCCCCCGGCCCCCTTCCCTGAAGGGAAGGGGGAGAAGACAGCTCGGTTCTGGCTCCCCTTCCCTTCAGGGAAGGGGGCCGGGGGGTTAGGTTCTTCTACTCTACCGCCGCACGACGCGCAGGTTGGGCATCTCGTCGGCGAACTTCTCGGCCGCGTCGCCGGTCACCTTCGTGCCCACCACGTTCAGCGACCGCAGGCCGTCCAGCCCCTTCAGTTCCATCAGTCCCTTGTCGGTCAGGCCCGTCTTGCCGAGGTGCAGCGTCTGGAGCCGCTCCAGCGCCTTCACCGCCGTCATCCCCTTGTCGGTCACCTGCGGGTTGTCGGAGATGTCGAGCGCCTCCAGAAGGGTCAGCGCCTTCAGGCCGGCGAGTTCCGCGTCGCTCAGGCCGGCACCGGCGAGGTACAGCGACCGCAGTTCCTTGCACTGCCCGATCGCGGCGACCCGCGCGAGCGACATGCCCGACTTGCCGAGCGTGAGCTTGCGCAGGTCCGGCAGTTCCTTCAGCGCGGCGAACCCCTTCTCGGTGCAGCGGGTGGCGTCGAACACGTCGAGCGCGCCGACGTGCGGCGCCTTCTTCAGCCCCGCGAGGGTGCCGTCGGTCGCGGCCTCGAACTTCGCGGACACGCGGGCCTCGGCCGGCAACTTCGGGTCGATCGCGGCCTTCCCGCCGGCCCTCACCACGAGGTCGATGGACTTCTGCTCGTCGGCCGTCGGGGCGTCGGGTGCCATCGCCGGCACGGCGTTAGCGGGACAGGCCAGGGCGTACGAAATGAGGCCCAGGCGGAACGCGGCGGGAAAAGGGAAGCGCAAGGGGGATTCTCCGTCGGGTGGGGCGGGCGGCGGGATTCAGTAATTAGACGGCGGAGGGCGGGCGAAGTTCCGCGGGGGTCTCGGTACTTCGGTCACAGGGCGGAGATCGCCCGTTGCGCGAACGATGCCGGCCGTTCTCATTTTCCTTTCGCGCACACTGGGATAAGATAGGGGAGCCGGCGACCGCACCGCAACCACCTACCCGCGCCCCCCTCTCGCGCCGGTTCGGTCGCGGTCATTTCGGAGTTCCCCGTTCCGTTCGTTAGTGGAATGCGGCCGTTCCCGTAGGACACGCACCGCCGGAGCCGGACGATGCCGGACCCCCAACCAACCGCCGCCGCGCCGCCGAAGCAGCCGGACCTGACCGGCCGCACGCTCGGCGATTTCCACATGCTGCGGAAGATCGGCAGCGGCGGCATGGGGCAGGTGTACCTCGCCCGGCAGACGTCCCTGAAGCGCGACGTGGCGGTCAAGCTCCTCCGCGACGAGTTGAACGAGAACCCCACCGCCCGCGACCGCTTCCAGGCCGAGGCGCAGGCGGTCGCCAAGCTCAACCACCCGAACATCGTCCACATCCACCAGATCGGCGAGGCCGACGGCCTGCGGTACATGGTGCTGGAGTTCGTGGACGGCCGCAACCTGCGCGACTACCTCGCCCGCAAGGGGCCGCCGGACCTGCCCGTCTCGCTCAGCGTGATGCGGCAGGTGGCGCTCGCGCTCCAGAAGGCCCACGACCAGGGCATCGTTCACCGCGACATCAAGCCGGAGAACATTCTGGTGACGCGGAAGGTCGAGGTAAAGGTGACCGACTTCGGCCTGAGTCGGTTCTTCGCCGGCGCGGAGCCGGCCGCGAACCTGACGCAGAGCGGGGTCACGCTCGGCACCCCGCTGTACATGTCGCCGGAGCAGGTGCAGGGGCACGCCGTCGATAACCGCAGCGACATCTACTCGTTCGGCGTCACCTGCTACCACCTGCTCGCCGGGGAGCCGCCGTTCCGCGGCACCAGCGCGTTCGACGTGGCTTTGAAGCACGTCCAGGAGCAACCGCGGCCCCTGTCCGACCTGCGGCCCGACCTGCCGCCGGAACTGTGCGGCATGATTCACAAGATGATGGCGAAGAACCCGGACGACCGCTACCAGTCGGCGAAGGACATCACCCGCGATCTGGTGAAGGTGCGGGACGGGCGGACCGTGGTCACGGGCACCCTCGTGCGAGCGCCGGGCGCCGAGCGGCCGGTCACGGTCGGCGGCGGGTCCGACGCCGCGCTCTCGCTCACGCAGGCCGGGGCGACCGCGCCGGAGCCGGTGCGCTGGGGGCGGTGGCTGCTGGTCGGGTTCGCGTGCGTGCTCGCGACCGCCGGCGGCGTGTTCGTGTACGCCGGGCTGAACCCGCCGCCCGACCCGCGCCCGCACGCGCAACCGGGGCCGGGGCTGCCCGACGTGCGCCCGCCGGAGAAGCTCACCACCACGCGCGAGCGCGAACTCCTCGCGGTGCTGAACACCGAGGGCACCAAGCCGGACGACGTTCTCAAGGCGTCGATCGAACTGGGGTTGCTGTACGTGAAGGAACACCGGCTGGCGGACGCGACCGACCGGTTCGAGAAGCTGAAGAACCGCGGCGGCGACTGGCGCGACCCGGTCGCGGCCCGCGGCGCGAGCCTCGCCGGGCGCCTCGGCCAAGCGGTCGTACTCGCCCACAAGAACGAGGCGGAGCCGTCCAACAAGCTGTTCCTGGAGGTGATGGCCGACGCGCAGAAGTTCACCCCCGGCGGGCCGAAGGGCGGCGACCGGTCCGCGACACTGAGCTGGCTGCTCCTGCGCTACCCGGACCTGAGTAGCGCCGTTTCCGACGCGCTCAACCGCAACGCGGCGAACCTGGGCAAGGCCAAACTCGACCCGCCCGCGCTGGAGCAACTCCGCTCCCCGCACCGCGCCGCGAAGAAGGATTGAGGGAAGAACCTAACCCCCCAGCCCCCTTCC
>JAYUBA010001253.1:0-3522 GCA_043741075.1 Frigoriglobus sp. | reverse complement strand
GCCTCATCGTCTTCGACGGCCGCCCGACGATGCCGCCCGTGAGTGTCTCCAGTTCCTTGTACAACTCGGAGTGCGCCTCCGCGTGCTCCTCGCACCCGTCGTACAACTTGTCCAGCACCTTCGCCATCCGCTCCTCGGTCCACGGGGTCTCGCGGATGAGGCCGTTGAGTTCGGACAGGTCGCCCGGTTCGAGGATGCGCTCGTCGTACGCGCCCTTGTACTTGGGGTCGTAGGTGGTGTCCGCGTGCTCGTTGTCGATGAACATCTGCACCGTCACCGCGTCGGCCAGGTCCGCGTTCTTGGGGATGCGGAACGCCATGCGGTAGAACTTGTAGGTCATCCGCTCCCGCAGGTCGCCCGGCTCGTCGAACAGGATCCACGGCGAGCGGTAATCGACGACGGCCGGGATGAACGTCTCCTTCGCGTTGTCTTCGAGTTCGTGGGCCGGGGGGTGCGTGCGCCGCATCTCCGGGATGTCGTCGGTCAGGTCCTCTTCTTCCGGCTCGAACACGCGCACCGTTTTGCCGGACAGCGGGTGTTCGAGGAGTGGCGGGACTCCTAGTTGGGGGTCCTTCCGCTTCCGGCGCACGACCTCCGCGGCCCGGTCCTGGTGCAGGAACATGTCGCGGCTGTACAACTTGTGGTCCAAGGCGACGGCCATGTCCTGGGCGGCCTGCATGAAGCACAGGTTGCCGAACCTCATGCGGAACAGGCTCAGGGCGACGGCGTCGCTGCCGGCGGCCTTCACCGCGACCAAATCGGCGTGGAACTCCGACTCGCGCATCACGGCCATGCGCTGGAGCGTGATGACCTTGAACAGCGACCACATGACCGCCCGCCCCACCCAGAGCGGCCCGCCGATCCCGTACCCGATGACGGAGAACGCGTTCTGCTGCTTCTTGCACCAGTTCACCATCCGGTCGAACCAGTCCTCGCCCGAGATCAGGTCGATGATGATGCGGCTGGCCACATAGCTGTAACTGGACGACATCGCCGACTGGGTGAAGTGGCCGAACTCGTGTGCCAGGACCGACTTGAACTCGCTCAGATTCATGCAGTTCACCAGCCCCAGGCCGATGAGCAGGTCCTTCTTCGGTTCGACGAACAGGTTGATGAGGCTGGCCCGCGGCATGACGGCCGCGTTCACGTCCGGCGAGACGAACACCTTGTTGGGCAGCGGCGCGTCGAGTTCGTCGCACAGCCGGTAGATGAACTCGAAGAGGACCGGTTGTTCCTCTTCGGTGATCTCGATGTGCATCTCCTTGTCCATCGGGTGCCGCTTGAAGAACCCCTTCACCAGGTACAGGAAGAAGATGCTGGAAAAGACGATGCCGACGACCTTGAGGATGGGCCAGTGGTGCAGGCTCCAGACGCACCAGAAGCCGATCATGGCGAAGAGCAGAATCATTCCGATGTAGAAGATCAGGAACACGAACAGTCCGGCGAGCAGCAGGTTCTGCTGCTTGATGTAGGATTCGGGGTAGTCGGTCAGCCCGTCGGGCACGTCCGGCGGGCTGGCCGGGTACGGCACCTTGCGCCCGCGGGGGTCCGCCTCGCGGCGGGTGCGCTGGTCGGCCCGCGCGTCCTTCTCTTCGGCCGCTCGCGTCTCCTTGCCGCTCCGGGCGGCGGCCGGTTTGGCCGTGCCGGCCTTGGCCTTCGGCTCTTCGCGCGCCGGTTCGATCGGGTCGAGGTCGAGTTCTTCGGGAGCGGCCATAACAACCTGTCGGCTCGCGCCGCCGAGGGGAATGACGGATATACCCTAAGACGATGGCGGGGCGCGGGGCGTCTGTCAATCCCCGGAGGAAGCAGAATGGTCAGCCGCGAGCCGGAGGCGAGCGTGACGAACATCGACTGGACCGCGGCCCGCGCGCGGGTCATCCTCGATCCGACCGTGACGATGCTGAACACCGGATCGTTCGGGCCGCTCCCGGAGCCGGTGTTCGCCCGCGTCACCGAGCTGCGCCGCCGCCTCGCCGCCGGCCCCACGGACTTCTTCGTCCGCCAGGCGCCGCCGTTATTGTGGGACGCGCGGGAGCGGACGGCCGCGTTCCTCGGCACGGTCCCGCAGCGGCTCGTCTTCACCACGAACGTGTCCGCGGCGATCAACCTGGTCGCGTCCGGGTTGCGGCTGAACGCGCCCGGCGAAATCCTGATGTCGGACCACGAGTACGGGGCGATGATCTGGTGCTGGGAGCACGTCGCCCAGCGCCAGGGGCTGACGATCCGCACGTTCCCGCTGCCGACAATGGCAACCGACCCGGCGGAGATCGTGGCCGCGGCGACAAAGGCGATGACGGCCCGCACGCGGTTGCTGTTCTTCAGCCACGTCCTCTCGCCGACGGGTCTGGTTCTGCCCGCGAAGGAATTGTGCGCGGAAGCGCGGCGGCGCGGCATCATCACGGTGGTCGATGGCGCGCACGCCCCGGTGTACATCCCGCTGAACGTGTCCGACGTGAACGCCGACTTCTACGCCGCGAACCTGCACAAGTGGCTGCTCGCGCCGAGCGGTGCGGGCTTCCTGGTGATCGGCCCCGGCAACGAAGACCGCTTGCAACCGCTGCATGTGAGCTGGGGCTACCACGCGGACCGCTACCCGATCAGCGACGCGGCGCCGTCCGCCGGGCCGGACGGGCGCGACGCCTACGGCAGCACGCCGCGCATCCGCTTCCTGGAGTTCGAGGGGACGCGCGACTTCTGCCCGTGGCTGGCGGTGCCGGCCGCGATCGACTTCCAGGCAGAACTCGGCTTCGGGAACGTGCGGAATCGCATCGCGGAGCTGGCCGCGTACACGCGCAAAGTGATCGGCGGCACCGGCCTCCCGCTGGCAACGCCTTCCACAGCGGGGATGTGCGGCGCGATGACCGCGTTCGAGTTGCCGGCCGGCACGAGCGCCCCGACGCTGCGGAAGGAGTTGTGGGCGCGGCGCGTGGAAATCCCGGTGATCGAGCGACCCACCCGGTTGCTGCTTCGCGTGAGCCACCACTTCTACACGACGGAAGCCGAGATCGACCGCCTCGCGGAGGTGGTGCGGGAGGTCGGCATCACGCAGCGTTAGGCCCCTGTCCGTTTGGAGAAGTATCCTGTCCTTCGTCGAGGAAGAGATGCTTGAATCGCTCTTCACAGGCAATCGCCTGATTTAAATCTAGCATTGGGATACGGGTCGAATTGACTTCGATCAGCCGGTCGCGAGCGATTGCCGCGCACTTTCGTTCAAGCGAGTCTTCCAGCAGCGGCAACGGAGCCAGCCAAAAGTGGCAATTCTGTCCGTCGAGTAGTTCGGTATTTAGACCCTTCGTTCGGCCTTTTACGGGCAGCAACGACCGCATGTCTGAATGGGCACCGAAACTGAGTTGCGAAAATGTCTTTCCCATCACCCAACAGTGAAGCGAGGTTACGGTCCCCTTTCTGGGAAGCAGGTCTTCGGCCATTGTCTCTGTGCGTTCGATTAGCAGTACAGCGCGGGTTCAGATGACGCATTTATGCCGCTGTTTCTTGTGGGACTTGGCGGCCTGAGTGTTGCGC
>JAYUBA010001252.1:0-3527 GCA_043741075.1 Frigoriglobus sp. | reverse complement strand
GCAAAGACAACTTTTGCTCTCTTCTACACGACGCGCCGTTACGAAATCGGGTGCCGCTGCAAGAACTCCCACACGCGCATGATGGCGAGTTCGCCGGCGTCTTCCAAGAGGTAGTGCCCGCAGTCGGGCCATGTGAGAACCTCCGCGTGCGGGAAGTGCCGCTTCCACTCCTCCAGGAAGTGCGAGTCGAACACGAAGTCCTTCATCCCCCAAAGCAGCAGCGTCGGCACGGCGCGGAACTGCGCCAGTGACGCCGCGGTGTCACTCACGATGTCGAACCCGGCGTCGGTCGGTTTCAGCGGAATCGTCTGCACGAACTTCAGCACCGCGACGCGATGCGCCGGCGTGTCGTAGGGGGCGAGGTACGCGGCCCGCACGTCGGCCGGGAGCGGGCGCTTCGTCGCGCACCACTTCGCCGCGTACTTGCAGAACGCGTTGCGGCGGGTGATGAGCCACGCGCCGAACCGCGTGTTGCGGCCGAGCCACAGCGACCGCGGCAGCTTCTTCGACGGCGGCAGCGGGAACGCGCCGGTGTTCGACGCGACGATCCGCTTCACGCGGTCCGGGTGCCGCGCGGCGAAGCCCATACCGATCATCCCGCCCCAGTCGTGCAGCACGAGCGTGAGGTCTTTGGTCAGGCCGCGCTCTTCGAGGAGCCATTCCAGGTCGTCGATGCGGCTCTTCAGCGAGTAGTCGTACTCGCCGAGCGGCGGCTTGTCGGAGAGGCCGCACCCGATGTGATCGGGCACGACGCACCGGTACGACTCGCGGAGCGAGAGCACCAGATTGCGGTAGTAGAAGCTCCACGTCGGGTTGCCGTGCAGCATCACGACGGTGTCGCCGCGGCCCTCGTCCAGGTAGCTCATGCGCAGCCCGCGGCGCGCCGCGATCCGCGGCGTGAACGGGTACAGGTCCGGCGCGGGGTTCGGGAACGGGGGCGTTTCGTCGTCGGACGGAAGGCGGGTGGTGCGAAGGGGCGAGTCCGGGGTGTTGCTCATGGAGATCGGTTCGTCCGGCGGTCTTTGTTTTGTCCCTCTCCCCTTGCGGGAGAGGGTGGCGGCGCTTCGCCGCCGGGTGAGGGGTGTTGGCCTCCGCAGACAATCTAAAGCCTCTTCGCGCGTGGAGGTTTTCCCCTCACCCGGCTCGAAGACTCGCCACCCTCTCCCGCAAGGGGAGAGGGCCAGGACAAGACGCCGGTCACCACTCCAACCCCAGCATCAGGCAGTTCAGCCCGCTGCCGATGCCGAGGAAGCCGACGCGGTCGCCCGGCCGGAGGAACTCGCGCTCCTCCGCGATGGCCGCGGTGATGGGCAGCGACACGGTGCCGATGTGGCCCAGGTACTCGAACGTGCTGAACTCCTTCTCCCGCGGCACGCCGATGGCCTTCAGCACCGCGTCGCGGTGGCCGGCTCCGACCTGGTGGCAGATCACCTTGTCGAAGTGGTCCGAGCGCCAGCCGAACTTGGTGAGGAATTTCTGCCAAGTGCGGTTGCCGAGTTCGACGCCGTACTTCAGCACCTCGCCCGCGTGCGTCTCCATGAACGGCATCATCACGTGCCGCAGGCCGAGATCGACGCCCTTGTGCATCAGCCCCGCGGCGCCATCGACGCCCTTCTGCACCAGACCGGCGGCGTTGTGGCCGAGGACGCGCTCCACGGTGCCGACCGCGGCCGGGAGGATGGACTGAAGCCCCCACCGGCACAGCGAGTTGTGCTGCGGGGCGTTCTGCGTCACCCCGCCGAGCAGTTTCCGCCGCTTGTCGCGCGACAACTCCTCGCTCACCACCAGCACCGCGACCGCCCCGGACCCGCCGGTGAGCGTCGCCACGCTCTCGCGGAACAGTTCCACCGACTTCGTCCGCACCATGCGGTCGATCACGTTCTCGTTGATCTCGCGGGCCGTCTCCGCGGACACCACCAGCCCGGCCTTCGCCTGCCCCAGTTCGATCTTGTTCGCGATCTCGACGATGCCGTTGAGCACGCCGAGGCACGCGTTGGACAGGTCGAAGATGGCCGCGTTCGGGTTGATCTTCAGCTCGTGGGCGACGGCGCACGCGGTGGCCGGCTCGAAGTTCTCGCGGCACACGCCGGCGTAGATGAGCACGTCGATCTCGTCGGCGGTCATGTCGGCGGCGGCGAGCGCCTTCTTCGCGGCGGCGGCGGCACCGGTCGAGACGCGGTAGCCCGGCTCCCACCACCGCCGCTCGTTGATGCCGGTGAGCAGTTCCAACTGCCCCGGCGCCATCTTGAGCGCCTGGTAGACGGGCGCCAGCCGCGCCTCCAGCTCGGCGGTGGACACCACCACCGGCGGCAACTCGTACCCGATCGCTGCGAGGTGTACGCGGTTGTATTTCATGCGGGGTGGGCAACTTCCAGTGTTGGGGCGGGGGGAGCCGCGCGTGCGAATATCGACTGTCACTCTAGGGTAAAGTCGGTCATCTGGTAGATGACGCGGCCGTCCACGGTGAGGAACCCGTTCGCGGTGAGCCGGTGATTATGGTCATCCGCCGCGACGATTTCCAGTACGACCGTCACCTCACGGTCGGAAGGGAGTACCTGCCCGCGGTACACCCAACTGTGCGACCGGTTCACCGCGACCGTGTGCCACGGCTTCGCCGGCTCGCCCCACCGCGCATACGCGGCGTACTTCAGCAGTTGCAGGAACGACTCCAGACCGAGCGAACCGGGCCACACCGGGTCTTGGTAAAAATGGGCCTTGAAGAACCAGAACTCCGGTTCCACCGCGATCGTGCCGACCACGAGGCCCAGCCCCTTCGCGCCCCCGTCGGGGATGAACGCGGTGACGCGGTCCACCATCCGCAGCACCGGCGCGGGGAACGGCGCGTTGTGCGGGAGTGTGTCGCCTTGCGCCCGCATCAACTCCTGTTCGTTCGGCCACGGCACCTTCGCGTCGCGGATGCCGATCTGGTTCGCCAGCGCCGGCTTGGTGAAGAACCCGAAGTACGTCGTCCCCTTGTAGATGTCGCCGCTACTGTCCTTTACCAGCATGTCGTAATGCTGAATAATCATTCCGGCGGAATTCGACACGCTCGTCATCTTCACGGTGGTGGTGAGCGCCCCGCTACCGGGCGTGACCGCGCGGAACTGCGTCCCCTTGCCGCCGAGGTTGCGGAAGCAGAGGTCTTCTTTGCTGGTTAGAGCCGACCCGCAGTACGCGGCGAGCCACCCGCACGGCTGGAGGGCTATCTCCAACAGGACGCTGAACGGCATGTTCTCGCACCGGTTGGCGGCGAAATACCACGCGTCCGGCGGCACCGCGTACAGGGCCGTACACGCGGCGCCCGCCTTCAGCACGAACGGCTCGCCGGTGACCGCGGTGATGCAGTCGAGGAACAGGTACGGCGGACCGGGCAGCCGCGCGATGACGCGGCCCGAATCGAACACGCGGTACGGCTCGCCGAACGCCTCGGACGGCTTGCCGTTCGAGTACGCCATGATGGAAGCGGAGTCGTACAGCGGCGAACCCACCCCCCCGGGCCCCCACCCCGTATGGGGGGGGGGGGGAGA
>JAYUBA010001251.1:0-11364 GCA_043741075.1 Frigoriglobus sp. | reverse complement strand
GCCTGGAAATGCACCTGGCGACCATTCACAAGTTGGTGCGGGAATTCCAACCGCGCGCGGTTATCATGGACCCGATCGATACCCTGGTGACGGCGGGGACGCGCCGGGACGCGACGGTGATGCTGACCCGGCTGATCGACTTCCTCAAAATCCAGGAGATCACCGCGCATTTGACCAACCTGACCAACGCCAGCGAGAACCTGGGAGACACCGACATGGACATTTCGTCGCTCGTGGACACCTGGCTGCTCTTGCGCGACCTGGAGCTGGGCGGCGAGCGGAACCGGGTCATCAACGTCCTCAAGTCGCGCGGCATGGCGCACTCCAATCAGCTGCGCGAGTTCTTGCTCACCGACCGAGGCGTGGAATTGCAGGACGTGTACCTGGGCGCGGAGGGCGTGCTGACCGGCTCGGCACGGCAGGCGCAAGAAGCCGGGGAAAAAGCCGTCGCCATGCTGCGCCAGCAGGAGGTCGAAGGCAAGCAGCGCGAGCGCGAGCGCCGGCGGGAGGCCCTGGAAGCCCGGATCATCGCCTTGCAGAAGGAGTTCGAGGCGGAAGAGGAGGAGGCCAAGCGGCTCATGGCCCAGGTCCATGCGAGCCAAGAAGTCCTGGGGAAGGACCGGGAGGAGATGGGTCGTAGCCGTAAGTCCGACACGGACGAGCCGCCCGCCCGTTCCCGCAAGACGCCGGGGGGTCGCAAGTGAAAAAGCCCGCCGAGGCAGAAGCACCGGACGCGCCAGAAGCGCCAACTGGAGTCAGCGGAGAGGCGGAAGTGTGGGAGTTGCGGCTGTACATTGCCGGGCAGACGCCGAGGTCCGTCGCCGCCTTCGCCAATCTCAAGAGGCTGTGCGAGGAACATCTGCCGGGCCGGTACGAGATCGAAGTGATCGACCTCATGCAGCACCCGCAACTGGCGGCGGGTGACCAGATCGTGGCGATCCCGACGCTGGTGCGGAAGCTACCGGAGCCGCTGCGCCGGATCGTAGGCGACCTGTCGAATACCGAGCGTACCTTGGTGGGCTTGCAGTTGCGGCCCGCCAAGCCGGTCAAGTGAGAGTCTATCGACGGGAGGGCGAGTTTTCGGGAGAGCGGCATCGACGGGAGCGCGAGGCTCCTGCCGAGCTGAGCGGCATCGACGGGAGCGCGAGGCTCCTGCCGAGCTGAGCGGCCGAAGGGAGGGCGGCCGAAGGGAGGGCGAGGCTCCTGCCGAGCTGAGCTGAGCTCCCGAAAACCAGGCTTGTAAGAAAGGACGGATCAGATGAAGAAAAAAGACCCCGACACGACCGCGGCGTTTGAACAGTCGGTGGCCGGAACCCCGTCCGAGGAACACTACGTCTTGCGCCTCTACGTCACCGGCATGACGCCGCGCAGTACGGAAGCATTTGCCACCATCAAGGCCCTGTGTGAGGAGCGCCTGCACGGGCGCTACGAGTTAGAAGTGATCGACATTTACCAACACCCGCAACTGGCGATCGACGAGCAGATTATCGCCGTGCCCACGTTGGTCAAGAAGTTGCCCGCACCTCTCCGTAGGTTGGTCGGCGACCTCTCCAACCTGGAGCGGGTGCTGTTGGGCTTGGATCTGAGGCGCAAACCATAAACAGAGATGTCTTATGACAGGCGCGAACCAACAGGCGGAAATCGACGATCTGCGGCTCCGGCTCCAAGAGGCCGAGGAAACGATCCGGGCCATTCGCAGCGGGGCCGTGGACGCGTTCGTGGTCGAAGAGTCGCACGGGGCGCGGGTCTACACGCTCCAGACCGCCGACCGCCCCTACCGACTGCTGGTGGAGGAGATGCAGCAGGGCGCTCTCACCCTCGGCGACGACGGCACCATCGCGTATTGCAACCGCCGGTTCGCCGACTTGGTGGGCAAACCACTCGAGCAACTGATGGGTGTCGCCTTCCGGGACTTCATCCCACTCGATGCCCGACCGTTTTACGAAAGCCTGCTGCAGCAAGGCCGCGCCGGTGCCGGCCAGGGCGAAGCGCATGTGCGGAAGGCGGACGGTGGTTCGATCCCGGTCTTTCTCACCTTGAACGCGCTCCCGCCGGAATGTGGAATGGCGGTCGGCGTCCTCGTGACCGACCTGACGACGCAGCGGCACCAAGAGAAACTGAACGCCGCCCTGGAGGCGCTCAAGGAGTCCGACCGCCGCAAGAACGAGTTCCTGGCGATACTGGCCCACGAACTGCGCAACCCCCTCGCCCCGATCCGCAACGCCGTGCAAATCCTGCGGCTGACGGCGGGCCGGGGCCTTACGTCCCCGGAGGACGAGACCATCAAATCGACGTACGAGATGATGGAGCGTCAGGTGGGCCAGATGGTGCGGCTGTGGACGACCTGCTCGACGTGAGCCGCGTCAACCGGGGCACGATCGAACTGCGCAAGGAACGGGTCGAACTGACGTCCTCCGTCCGCCATGCCGTCGAAGCCTGCGGCTCGCTTTACAAGCGCATGGATCACGAACTGACCGTCACGTTACCGCCCCAGCCGGTGTACTTGAACGCCGACCCGACCCGGCTCGCTCAGATCGTGGGCAACCTGCTCGTCAACGCCTGCAAGTTCACGGACAAGGGGGGGCGCATCTCGCTCACGGTCACCGCGAGCGGGGTCGGGAATCAGGAATCAGGAGTGAGTACGGAGAGCGCGACTTCGTCCCCGACTCCTGATTCCCGGCCCCCGACTCCCTTCGCCGCGATCCGCCTGCGGGACAGCGGCATCGGCATCGCCGCCCACCAGCTGCCCCGCATTTTCGACATGTTCACGCAGGTGGATACCACCCTGGAGCGCTCGGTCAGCGGGTTGGGCATCGGCCTGACGCTGGTGAAGAGCCTGGTCGAACTGCACGGCGGGAGCATCGAGGCCGAAAGCCCCGGCCCCGGCGGCGGGAGCACCTTCACCGTCCGGCTCCCGCTCGCCGGGGCCGACGCGACGCGAGCGGCCCCCCCGGCGACGCCCGAACGCGGCGCGGCCAAACCGCAGAGCTTCGGCCGCCGCATCCTGGTCGTCGATGATAACGTGGACGGGGCCGAGAGCTTGGCCATGCTCCTCGACTTTTCGGGGCACGAGACCCGCACCGCCCACAGCGGCCCCGAAGCCCTCGGTGCCGCCCGCGAGTTCCACCCCGAGGTGGTGTTCCTCGACATCGGACTCCCCGGGATGAACGGGTACGAAGTGGCGAAACACTTTCGGCAAGAGCCAGTATTCAACGGCATCGTTCTCGTCGCCCTGACCGGTTGGGGGAGTGCGGAAGACAAGCAGCGGAGCACGGAGGCCGGATTCGATTTCCACATGACCAAGCCGGTCGAAGCCGGCGCGATGGCGAGCGTGCTCGCCCGGTTCTCGACCCTCGGTGCCGTGGGAGTACCCGCCGCGGGGAACGCCTAAGGCGAGTTGCCAAAGGATGCCGGACAGAATCACTTCCTCATGCGGGACAGATCGTACCGACGGGCTATAACACACTCAAGAATTGTCCCCGTCGGCTCTCGGGATTAACCATTTCTCTTACCGGAGGCAGCACGTCATGGCGAAGCAGAAACCGAAGAAGGCGCATAAGCCCGTGGAGAACGGGCTGAAGTCGTTCTCGATGCACAGCACCGACGACGCCTCGGGGCCGACGATGGCGGCACTGGGCGCGGCGGAGGCGGCGCACCCATCGTTCACGTTCGCCGCCGCCGCGGGGGGCAAGGTGAACGTCGATCCCGAGTCCGTGGCGCGGGTGTACCTGGAGCAGGCGCTCGGCAGCCCGGCGGTGCCCCAGTTCACCGCGCCGGTCGCCGACGAGGTGCCCAGCGAGTTCAAGAGCCTCGGCGCGGAGAGCGTCCCCCTCACGGGCACGACCGTCGTGAAGTTCCGGCAGAACTTCAGCAAGATCCCCGTCTACGGGTCGCTGGTCACGGTGGAACTGGACGAAGCGAACAACCTGCTCGGCATCAACTCCGCGCTCGGCACCCCACGCGGGGTCAGCCCGATCGCCAAGGTGTCGGCCGCGGACGCCGTGAAGGCCGTCGAGAAGCACCCCGGGCACACGAAGGAGTTGGCCGGGATCGTGCCGCGCCTCAACTACTACTTCGACGGCCCCAAGTCCAAGTGGCGGCTGGTGTACATTCTGGAGGACGTGCCGGTCGTGCCCGAAACCAAAGGCCCCTCACCGGTCCTGATGGATTACGTGGTCGATGCGCACACCGGCGCGGTGGTCGCCGCCCTGCCGCGCACCCCCCACCGTCGGCGCGGTCGCCGCACCCGCCGCCGCGACCGTCGCGGTCCAGGACACGGCACCCGACGGCCTGGGCGTCGCCCGCACGTTCCAGGTGGAACAGACCGGTGCCTCGAAGCTCATGAAGGACTCGACTCTCAACGTTCAGACGTTCGATTTCAAGTTCAAGGACCCCGTCACCCAATCCGCCTTGCTGCCCGGCACGCCGCTCAAGAACCCCCCGGCCTACGCGCCGGCGGCGGTCAGCGCCCACGCCAACGCCGAGGCCGTCGCCACCTTCCTCCGCACCGTGCTCCGGCGCAACAACATCGACAACCTGGGCGGCTTGATGCGGTCGAGTATCAACTGCGTCGATGTGAGCCAAAGCCCGGGCGGCAAGGAGTGGGTCAACGCTTTCTGGAACGGCAAACAGATGGTGTACGGGCAGCGGCCCAGCGGGACCGGGTTCCTCTCGATGTGCGTCGCCCTGGACGTGGTGGGCCACGAGATGATGCACGGCGTGACCGACATGACCTCGCGCCTCGAGTACGCCTTCCAACCGGGCGCGCTGAACGAATCGTACTCCGACATCTTCGGCGTCATCATCGCGAACCGGCCCAACGCGAACCCGCGGACCTGGAAGTGGCAGATCGGGGCCGGGTTGCAAGCCAACGGCAACCCGTTCCGCGACATGTCCGACCCGACCCTGCGGGGCCAACCGGCCCACATGCAGAATTTCCGGGTGCTGCCCAACACGCGGGCCGGCGACAACGGCGGCGTGCACATCAACAGCGGCATCCACAACAAGGCCGCGTTCAACATCCTCACGGCCGTGAACGCGGGGGCACTGGTCTTCACGCCGGACGAGGTCGCGGCGTTCTTCTACCTGGCCCTCACGCAGCGGCTGTCGCGGACCTCGCCGTTCGCCGCGAGTCGGGTCGCGGTCGTGGACAGCGCCCGCACCCTGTTCCGGAACCTGCCGGCGGCGGCCCTGGCCGACAGGATCGCGGCCATCTCGGCCGGCTTCACCGCCGTCGGAATCAATTGACGCGCGGCACCCCGCGCCACGGCCGGATTGAAGGCTCGATGGTCCGCCCGCGACACCGCCGGCCGATCCGCACCGGGTGCGCTACGCCCGCATCTCCGGCCGGCCGAACTGGCTCACCGAACGGCCGCACAGAAGAAACGACCGGGAAACGACCGGGGCGCGGGTAGTGGTACACTTTGAGTTGTTCGTGCCCGGAATTGCAGATGGCGAACGCCAAAGTGTACCACTACCGGGGCGCGGAGGTGCTGGACGCGGTCCCTCTTTTGGTCGAAGATGGGCGGAGGAACTGTCGCGCGTGCGGAGAACCAGATGCGCTACCGACTCGCCGCCGTGAGTTGTCTGTTGATGGTCGCCGCGTCCGCCGCCGTGAACCCGCCGGCCGCGCCCCCTGCCCCGCCGGACCCGCCGGCGCATGGCGAACTTCCCGCGGGCTGGACGAACGCCGCGCCGCGCGACGAACTTCGCCCCCGGTTCGCATTCGAGCCGAAGGGCGGCGCGTTCACTATCACGTCCGACGAGCGCGAAGGCTTGCACGGCTGGTTCCAAAAGACGTACCCGGTCACGGGCGGCAAGCACTACGCGTTCTCCGCGCACCGGAGGACCGAGAAGGTCGCCGTCCCGCGGCGCAGCGTCTTCGCCCGCGTGGTCTGGCGCGACGACAACGACAAGCCCGTGCCGAGCGACCCGCCGGAGGGCGGGGCAACCGGCTCCGTGCCCACTGCGGAGCCGGAGTACCCCACCGATTCGCCGGCGAAGTGGCCGGGCTACGTGATCGTTAGCGGCACCTACCGCGCGCCGGCCAAAGCGACGACAGCCGTCATCGAGCTTCACCTCATGGACGCGCCGAAGGGGTCGGTTACGTGGAGCGACGTGAGCTTCGCGGCGTGCGCCCCGCCGCCGGCGCGCCCGGTGCGGCTCGCGTCGGTCCACTTCATGCCGAAGGGCGGGAAGTCGCCGATGGACAATTGCCGCATGTACGAACCGCTCGTCGCGGACGCCGCGAAGCAGAAGGCCGACCTCGTCGTGCTGGGCGAGACGATCACCTACGTCGGCTTGGGGAAGAAATTCGAGGAAGTCGCGGAGGCGGTTCCCGGCCCTTCGACGGACTACTTCGGCGGACTCGCGAAGACGCACAACCTGTACATCGTCGTCGGGCTGGTCGAGCGCGACAAGCACCTGCTGTACAACGTCGCGGCGCTCGTCGGCCCAGACGGGAAGTTCGTCGGCAAGTACCGCAAAGTATGTCTCCCGCGGGGCGAGACCGAGGGCGGCATCACGGCCGGCCGCGACTACCCGGTGTTCGACACGCGCTTCGGGAAGCTCGGCATGATGGTGTGCTACGACGGCTTCTTCCCCGAAGTGGCCCGCGAGTTAACGAACCGCGGCGCGGAGGTGATCGCGTGGCCCGTGTGGGGCTGCAACCCGCTGCTCGCCGCGGCGCGGGCGTGCGAGAACCACACCTACGTCGTGAGCAGCACCTACACCGACGCGGGCGCGAAGTGGACGCGCACCGCGGTCTACGGGCACGACGGCACCGCGCTGACCGCGGCCGAGAAGTGGGGCACCGTGGTCGTCGCGGAGGTCGATCTGGCGCGCCGGCACTACTGGCGGAACAACCTCGGCGACTTCCGCAACGAGATTCAGCGCCAGCGCCCGGAACCAAGACCATAAGAAAAGACGCCACAGATAACGCAGAGGGACGCAGATCAGACAAGAACAAGGATGTATTTGAACTCTGCTTCTGTCTTGATCTGCGTCCCTCTGCGTTATCTGTGGCTGTCTTCGTCTTCCCACCCTCTCCCGGAGATTCACATGGCTCGCATCAGTCGAAGGGATTTCGCCAAGACCGCCGGCGTCGCCACCGCGAGCGCGCTCAGCGCGAACCGCGTGATGGGCGCGAACGACCGCGTCCGCGTCGGGTTCATCGGCCTGGGCAACCGCGGCGATCAGGTGCTCTCCGCGTTCCTCGAACACAAGGACTGCGAGGTCGCCGCGGTCTGCGACATCTACCAACCGTATGTGGACTTCGCCGCCAAGAAGATCGGCGGCCCGCCGGAGCAGTTCGCGGACTACCGGAAGCTGCTCGCGCGGAAAGATTTGGACGCGGTGGCGATCGTCACGCCCGACCACTGGCACGCGCTCATGTGCGTGGAGGCGTGCGCCGCCGGGAAGGACGTGTACTGCGAAAAGCCGCTGTCGCTGTGCGTGGCCGAAGGGCGCGCGATGGTGAAGGCCGCCCGCGAACACAAGCGCGTGGTGCAGTGCGGCATCCAGCGCATGTCGAGTACGTTCTGCCAGGAAGCGGCCGAAGCGGTGCGGTCCGGGGCCATCGGGAAGGTGACCGCGGTGCGCGCGTTCCACGTGCAGAACGAGTGGCCGCAGGGGATCGGCCGGCCGGCGGACGAGGCGCCGCCGAAGGGCTTCGACTGGGACGCGTGGATCGGCCCGGCGCCGCTGCGGAAGTACAATAAGAACCGCTCGTTCTACCGGTTCCGTTGGTTCTACGACTACTCCGGCGGGCAGCTCACCAACTTCGGCGTCCACTACCTCGCGCAGATTCAGGCGTCGCTCGGCGTGGACGCGCCGAAGGCCGTCGTCGCGCTCGGCGGCAAGTTCGCGAACTACGACAACCGCGAGGTGCCCGACACGCTGGAAGTGCTGTGGCACTACCCGCACGACACGCTCGTCACGTTCTCGCAGTTCAACGCGACCGGCGCGCCGCCGACCGCGAAGCCGTGCGAGATCGAGTTCCGCGGCACGAAGGGGACGATGTACTTCCGCACCAACGGGTACGAGATCGTGCCGGAGGTCGTGACGCCGAACGAGTTCGCCGCACGCACGCCGCTGGACCGCACCATCGAGAAGGGTTGGCGGGTCGGGGCGAAGGCGCAGATCGAGGCGAAGAAGGTAGATGGCGTCATTCGCGACGCCGACCACGCCCGCAACTTCCTGGACTGCGTGAAGAGCCGCAAGACGCCGACGTGCGACGTGGAGGTCGGCCACCGCTGCACCACCGCGGCGCTGATCGCGAACATCGCGCACCGGTCGAAGGCGTACCTGGAGTGGGACGCGAAGGCCGAGCGGTTCACCAACAACGACGCGGCGAACAAGTTGCTGAGCTACGAGTACCGCAAGCCGTACAAAATGCCCACCTGACACGTCGCCCGACTCGAAGCGAGTGAGGGTGGGGCAAGCCCCCACAGTGCGCCATGACTTCGGAAGTAGAACCCCCTCCCCGCTCCCGGCGCGGGCACCGGGTCGTCATCGCGCTCCTGCTCCTCGTCGGGCTGGCGGGCGGGGCGGCGTACCTGTTCCGCGACGAGCTGCGCGACGAGTGGGCGATCCGGCAGTTCCGCCGGGCCGCCGCCGCGGACGACCCGGAGCTGCCACAGCGCCGGGACGAGTTGCGGAAGCGGCTCCTGTCCCGCGAGGAGAAGCTCGACCTCGCCGCCCGGCTCGCGGACGACCCCGACCCGAAAGTTCGGGCCGCGGCGATTGACGTGCTGCTCGCCAACCAACCGGTGGCACCGAAGCAGGACGCGGGCGAGCGGCCGCCGGGCGGCACCCGCTCCAGCTCCTGGCGGACCAGCGTTAGCGGTGCCGTCGAACGGCTGCTCAAGGACGGCGACGACCCGGTCCGCCAGAAGGCGCTCACGGCCGTTTCAGAACTCAGTGAGGCCGACGTGTTCGGGAGCCAACTCGCCGAAGTTCTGAAGACCGGCTCCGTGCCGGATCGGGTCATCGTCGCGGAGCGCCTCGCGCACTGGAACGCGCGGGTCATGATCGAGGTCATCGCCGACCCGGCCCAGCCCGACGCGGTCCGCATCGCGGCCATTCGGGGGCTGGACACCTACGGCGACAGTGCCCTCACCGCGTGGCACTCCGAACTGAAGAACGCCCTCGTGACCGCTCTCGAGTCGGGAAACCCCGAGGTGCGCCGGTCGGCGGTCACCGCCCTGAGGTACGCCGCCCGCTCCGCCCACGTCTGGCTCAACCTCCTGTGCGACGACCGGGAGAAAGAGCTTCATCCCCTCGTCCTGCGGACCTGGATCGACGCGCTAGGTGCCGAAGGCCCGCGCGTCCGGCACTGGGACGACACGCACACCGCGTGGTACGAGGCGGGGGCCGCCGCGCGCCGGTGCGCCGTGGCCGGGTATGTGATGTGCGAGGGCGCCAAGATCCAACTCCGGCACCTGGAGCAAAGCCCGCCGGTGGCCGAACTGGTCGCGCTCCGGGAGCGCGCCGGGCCGGTCGGGCGCGCCTTCGATGTCCAACTGGCGCGGCTCGGGAACGTCCTGTCCGCGCTCTCCGCGGTCCGGTGGTACTGCACGTTCCACGAGAAGCCCGCGCCCCTCGCGGGCTGGCTCCCGCACGAGACGCCGACCGGCGCCCCGCCCGAGCGGAGCGCGCACGCCTTCTTATTTCAGCAGGCGAAGCCGCTCTGGGAGTGGTGCCTGAAGCGGGGGGACGCGTACCCGACGCGGTTCCTGACGGCGAACTCCATCGTCCGGAGCTACTCTTCGCGGGAGGCGCCCGGCCCGGTCGCGGCGCGGCCCCTCGGCGCGGTGATGGACGAGTTGCTGCTCACCCCGGCCGAATTCGACCGCCTGCGTGCGCTGTTCGATCCGAAGTAGCGGGTTTCCCGCCGATACAAGAGATCCCTCGTGCCCAAACCATCCGTCGCCGAGCCGACCGTCACCTTCTGGGGCGCGGCCCGCACCGTCACCGGGTCGATGCACCAACTCACCGCGAACGGGAAGACCGTCCTGCTCGACTGCGGCCTCTTCCAGGGCAGGCGCAGCGAGAGCGCGGCGCGCAACCGCGACTTCCCGTTCCGCCCGAAAGACATCAGCGCGGTGATCCTCAGTCACGCGCACGTCGATCACTGCGGGAACCTGCCGAACCTCGTGCGCCGCGGGTTCGCCGGGCCGATCTACTGCACGCCGGCCACACGCGCGCTCGCCGCCGTGATGCTCGGCGACGCCGCGAAGATTCAGGAGGAGGACGCGAACTACCTGAACCGCAAGCGGGCGAAGGACGAGCCGAAGGTGGAACCGCTCTACGACGGCCGCGACGTGTTCCGCACCCTCACGCGCCTGCAAGCGGTGAAGTACGGTGCCCGCGTCGGCGTGGGCAAGGGCATGGAAGCGTCGTTCGTGGACGCGGGCCACCTGCTCGGCTCCGCGATGGTGAGCGTCCACATCGACGCGCCCGCGGGCGAGCGCCGGCTCACGTTCACCGGCGACGTGGGCCGGCCGGGGCTACCTATTCTGCGCGACCCAGAGCCGGTGCCGCCGTGCGACCTGCTCATCAGCGAGTGTACCTACGGCGGGCACACGCACGAGCCGGTGGACGAGACCGCCGACAAGCTGGGCGAAGTGGTGCGGCGAACCGCGGAGCGCGGCGGTCGCGTCATCATCCCGGCGTTCGCGGTCGGCCGCACGCAGACGGTGGTGTACTTCCTGCACCAACTCATCTCCGCGGGGAAGCTGCCGAGCATCCCGATTTACGTGGACAGCCCGATGGCGATCCGCGCCACGGAGGTGTTCCGCAACCACACCGAGTGCTTCGACGAGGAGACGCTCGCGCTCCTGGAGGCGCACCCGGACCTGTTCGGCGACCGGTACGTGCGGTACGTCGAGACGGTGAACGAGAGCGTGAAGCTGAACTACCGGCCGGGGCCGTGCGTGGTGATCGCGTCGAGCGGCATGTGCGAAGCGGGGCGCGTGCTGCACCACCTGAAGCACGGTGTCGGCAACCCGCTGAACACCGTCCTCATCGCGGGCTACCAGGCCGCGGACACGCTCGGCCGGAAGCTCGTCGAGAAGCGCCCGGAGGTGCGGATACTCGGCCGCATGTGCCCGGTGAAGGCGGAGGTGGTGGTGCTGAACGGCCTGTCCAGCCACGCGGACCACGGCGACCTGCTGCGGATGCTCGGCGCGCTGGAACGCACGACGCGTGTGCGTCTCGTCCACGGCGAACCGGACCGCGCCGCGAAGCTCCAGGAGGGGCTGAAGGGCATCGGCTTCGCGGACGTGGGGATTGCCGATCGCGGGGAATCCGTGGCGGTGTGACTTTCGTGGGGTGGGCCTCTGGCCTGCCAAAACTCGCGGCAGG
>JAYUBA010001250.1:0-3537 GCA_043741075.1 Frigoriglobus sp. | reverse complement strand
CCCGTTGAAGTGGCTCCAGGGGATGATCGATCGGGGCCGGTCGGCGACGGCGGGGATGTGTCCGTCGGTCCGCCGGGCGTTCGGGTGGGTGCATCGCGTGGCCCACGTTCTGGGCCTGGAGAAGACCACGGGGTCGGTGATCCGGTGCCAACTGGGCGGCCTGTTGGGCGCGATGACCACTCAGCGGAGGAGCGTCGGGCCGTTGGGCGATGCAGTGGATCACTTCGTGAAGGTGAGCCGCAGTTACTGGCCGGGTCTGTTCGCGTGCTACGACACGCCGGCCCTGCCGCGAACGAACAACGACCTGGAGCACGCGTTCGGAAGTCACCGCTATCACGAGCGCCGGGCGACGGGTCGAAAGGGCGCGAGTCCGGCGCTGGCGCTGCGGGGTGCGGCCAAGTTGGTGGCCGGGCTGGCGACGCGACAGCGGGACGTCACCGCGAGCGACTTGGCCGGTGCCGATCGTGTGGCGTGGAAGCAGTTGCGGTCCGAGTTGGAAACGCGACGCGAGCGCCGGGCCGAGCGAAGGCGGTTCCGACGGGAGCCCGATGGCTACCTGAAAGCCCTCGAAAACAAGCTCATCCAGTCACGTTTGCCGATCTAGAAAAACACATCCCGGCACTCGCAACAAAGGGCGACGCGACCGCAGACTCCTGACGGCCGTCGGATGGGTCCGCCTCACGCGCGGATACGTCATCGATTCCGACGGCGGCCGTTTCCCAGCCGATCCCACGCTCGGGGTCGATGGCTCCTTGACGGATGCGGCCCAGCGGATGGCCGTGTGTGCCGGCGTGCGGGATCCCTTCGCTCGTGCGGAGTCGATCCTCCGCGAGTCGTGTGGTTGGGATCGGGGCGACGGCACCATTCGCACCCGCACCCGCGCGGCGGCACGACGAGCCACGACAACACGCGACGAGCGCGGAGATGACGAACGGTTCGGGCCGGCATCTGGAGCCGTCGAAGTCGCAATCGATGCCGGCAAGGTGAACGCGGACACGGGTTGGCGGGATGTAACAGTGGCCGCGTTTTGTAAACGAAAGGCGGGCGCATCCGCATCCCTGGAAGACGGGGATAAGCGGACACTCCCGACGCCTTCGGTCCGCACGGCGGTGGCCGCGATCGAGGACGCGGATCGTTCCGCGGGGCGCGTGCGGACCGCGTCGGATCGGTTGGGTGCGACGACCGCGTCGGATGTGACGGTGCGGGCCGATGGTGCCGAGTGGATCGGGAACGTGGGGGCAGAGGTGTTCCCGCAAGCCACTGGAGTTTCGGACCCATTCCACGCGCCCGAGCACATCGCCGATGCGGTGAAAGGGGTGTGGGGTAATGACACGGCCGAAACAACGCAACGAACGGCGACGGGCCGCTGGGCGTTGTTGGGCGTTGTTGGGCGCGGGCAAATCCGGGATCGAGCAATGGATCGCGGCTGGGTTTGATGGGTTGCCAACGGGGGTGAGCGGGGGACCGCGGATCGGGTTGGCGGCGGACCTGGCCAAGCACCCGACACGGTTGGGTGACGCGGAGCGCCGGGCCGGCGGTCGGAGTATCGGCAGCGGTCTGGTCGAAGGCTCGATCGAGCAGTTGGTGAATCGTCGGCTGAAGCAAACCGGTGCAAAGTGGAAGGTTGCCAACGTCGGTCCGTTGGTGGAACTCGCGGCACCGATCGACGCGCCCGACTGGAACGCCCTCTGGACCGCTGCTTGAATCGCGTGCCAAAAACTGGCTGCCAAAATCTTCAGGGGCACCCGCGTTGCCGTCTGGGGTTGATTCCGCCCTGCCGGGGGTGTTACCGTGTGCGGCCCTGAATTCGAGGCCGATCCCGTGAGCAACGCAAAAGCCGACGCACGTATGTCTCTCGCCGTCAACCGACTGGAGCCGACCGTCCGCACGGTCGCGGTCGTCACCGCGCCACCGGCCCGCGTGCCGATAGCGGCGTTCGTCGCGGTGGTGCTGCTCGGCGGCGGACTGCGACTGGCCGCGCTGCTGCTGGACCGCTGCCTGTGGATCGACGAGGCGATGCTGGCGCTGAACCTCGTCACCCGCACGCCGCGGGGGTTGCTCGACCCGCTCGACTACAACCAGGGCGCGCCGGTCGGGTTCCTGCTCGCCGTAAAAGGCGCGATCTCCGCGTTCGGCGCGTCCGAGTGGGCGCTGCGACTGGTGCCGTTCGCGGCGTCGGTGTTCGGGCTGATCGCGTTCGCATGGACCGCCCGCCGCTTGCTCCCGCCGCACGCGGCGCTCCTCGCGGGGGCGCTGTTCGCGTTCTCGCCGCACCTGGTGAGTTACGCGGGCGAGTGCAAGCAGTACGCGTGCGACGCGGCCGTCGCCGCCGGGTTGCTCGCGGTCGCCGTGGGCCTGCTCGAAGGGAAGGGCGGGCGGCGGTGGCTTTTGCTCGCGCTCGCCGGGGCGGCGGCGGTGTGGTGCTCGCACCCTGCCGCGTTCGTACTCGGGGGAATCGGCACGGCGCTCTTGCTGAGCACCGCGGTCGAACGAGACCGGGCGCGGTTCCTCGCCGCTGGTTTTACGGTGGCGTGCTGGCTGGTGAGTTTCGGCGCGTGCTACCTGATCTGCCTGAAGAACCTCGGCGGGAACAAGTACCTCGCCGACTACTGGGCCGGGCACTTCCTCGCGCTGCCGCCGAAGTCCATCGGCGACATCACCTGGCTGGTCGATCACCTGATCTACTTTTTCACCATACCGGGCGGGTTCGGCGGGTCGCTGGTGCCGCTCGGCGGGTTCGCGGCGCTGCTGGCACTCGTGGGCCTGCGCGAGTTCGCCCGCGAGCGGTGGCCGGTGGCCGTCGCGCTGGCGCTGCCGGCCGCGTTCGTGCTGCTCGCGTCCGCGCTGCACAAGTACCCGATCGGCGGGCGGCTGATGCTGTTCATGGTGCCGTTCGCGGTGCTGCTGGTCGCCCGCGGGGCGTGGGTGGTGCTCGACGCGGTGCGCGAGAAGAACCGGTTCGCCGCGGGCGCGCTCGTCGTGCTGTTGGTCGGCGCGCCGCTGTGGGAGTCGGTGGACGCGCTCCGCAAGCCGCCGCGGCACGAGGAACTGGCCCCGGTGCTGCGAACCGTGCGCGGCGAGTTGCAACCGGGCGACCGCGTGTTCGTGTACTACGGGGCGGTCCCGGCGTTCACCTTCTACATCCGCGAACAACCTCTATCGGCGGAAGCGGTCACGCTCGGCGAAGAACACCGTGGCGACCCGGCCGCCTACCGGGCGGAGTTGGCGAAGCTGCACGGTCGCGTGTGGGTAGTCGTCAGCCACCGGCACGCCGACGAGGAGGCGATCATGCGCGCGACGCTCGACGCTCGCGGGGTGTGCGAGCGCGAGGTGAAACGCCCCGGTGCCGCCGCATACCTGTACAAGCTGGAGTGAAGAGACCCACCCCCGGCCCCTCCCTAGACGGGAGGGGAGCAAGACGCTGAAAGGTCTTCTCGCTACCCGTACATCAATACGCGTTGTATCGGCTCGCCGTCCCTCTTCCCCCCTCCCTTCAGGGAGGGGGCAAACGCGCCAAACTGCGCCACGTTGCTCACC
>JAYUBA010001249.1:0-3540 GCA_043741075.1 Frigoriglobus sp. | reverse complement strand
TACAAGCCGAACTTCGCCGACGGCACGAACAGTCGCGTGCCGGTCAACGACCTGTACCCGTCGGTCGGGTCGATCGTGTCGCGCGAGCTGGGCACGCGCGGCGCGCTGCCGCCGTACATCAACCTGCCGCACCCGCTCACCGCCGGCGGGCCGGGCTTCTACGGGGCCGAACACGCGCCCTTCGTCATCGAGTCCGACCCCGTGCAGCCGGACTTCGAGGTGAAGGACATGGCCGCGCTCGAAGGGCTGGGCGCGAAGCGCCTGGAGCGCCGCAAGCAACTCCTCGGCGAACTGGAGAAGAGCGAGAAGGCCGCGACGCGGGACGGCCGCGCCGGCACCATGACCACCTACTACCAGAAGGCCCGCGACCTGATCGCGTCGCCGGAGGCCTGCAAGGCGTTCGACCTGAAGGCCGAGCCGAAGGCCATGCGCGAGGCCTACGGCTACTCGTCGCTCGGCCAATGTTCGCTGCTCGCCCGCCGCATGGTCGAGGCCGGCTGCCGGTTCGTCGGCATCGACCACGGCAGTTGGGACACGCACTTCACCTGCTTCCCCAGCCTGGAAAAGGAACTCATCCCGCACGCGGACATGGCGTTCAGCGCGCTGGTGAACGACCTCGACCAGCGCGGGATGCTGGACGACACGCTCGTGGTGATGATGGGCGAGATGGGCCGCACGCCGCGGGTGAACGGCGACGCGGGTCGCGACCACTGGTCGATGGCGCAGAGCGTGCTGTTCGCCGGCGGCGGCATCAAGCCGGGCAAGGTGATCGGCGCCACCGACAAGGCCGGACAAGCCCCGGTCGCGGACCCGGTGAGCATCGAAGACATCCTGCGGACGGTCTTCGACCTCATGGGCATCGACGCCAACAAGAGCTACCTGACGCCGCTCGGCCGCCCGGTGCCGCTGGTCAACGGCGGCAAGATCGTGGACAGCCTGTTGTAATTCTTCGGCCGCTTGCGGCTTCGCGGGCGCCCCGCGAAGCCGCAAGCGGCACCGGCGAGGAGATTCCCATCCCCATGCGATCTCTTATTTCCCTCCTGACCCTCCTCGCGCTCGCATCCGATGCGCTCGCGCAGAAGGCTCCGGAGGCCGGCTACGTCTATCCGCCCGCCGGGCGCGCCGGCACCACGGTGAACGTCGTCCTCGGCGTGTACGACGCCACGCCCGACATGCAGTTCTTCGTCCACGACCCGCGTGTCAAACTCGAAGCGCTCGGCCCGCCGGGCGCGCTGCTGCTCCCGCCGCCGCCGTACTGGTTCGGCCAGAAGGCGTTCAACCCGGCGCTCCCCGTCCCGCGCGAAGTGGCCGCGAAGCTCACCATCCCCGCCGGCTTCCCGCCGGGGCCGATCCGCTGGCAGGTCGCGAACGCGAGCGGTATTAGCGCGGCCGGCACCTTCATTGTGGGTGACGAAACCGAAATTGCAAAAGACGAGCGCGCGAAAGAAACTCAGAAGCTCGGCGCGCTGCCGGTTACCGTTCACGGGCGACTCATCAAGATCGAGGAGACGGATCGCTATCAGTTCCGCGTGCCGAAGGCCGGGCCGGTCACCATCGACTTGATGGCGCGGCGACTGGGCGCGAACTTCCTCGCGGTGGTCGAAGTCCGCGACGGCACCGGGAAGCTCGTCGCGGATGCGGTCGATTCCGAAGGCCGCGACACCAGCCTCACCTTCCTGGCGAACGCGAACGTCGATTACACCGTGTCCGTGCGCGACATCGACTACCGCGGCCACCGCTCCTATGTGTACCGCCTCTCGCTCACGGCCGGGCCGAAGGTACTCGCGGCGATCCCGGCCGCCGGCAAGCGCGGCGAGACGCGCGCGGTCGAGTTCGTCGGCATCGGCGTCGCCACCGGCGCGCCCAAGCTCGAATCGGTGACGAAGCCGGTCACGTTCCCGGCCGCGCCCGCGACGCACTTCGCCTACAAGCTTCAGACCCCCGCGGGCGACGCGGTCCCGTTCACACTGCTCGTCAGCGACCTCGCGGAGAAGGTGGAGTCGGCCGACCGCGCCCTCACGCTTCCCGCTGCGATCACCGGCACGTTCACCGCGACCGAGGGCGAAAAGATGTACACGCTCGCGGGCAAGAAGGGAGACGTGTGGGACATCACGGTGCAGGCGCAGGCGCTCGGCTCGCCGCTCGACGTGACGCTCGCCGTTCGCGGCGCGGACGGCAAGGAACTCGCGCGCAACGACGACCTGCCCGGCACCACCGACGCTGGATTGCACTTCACGGTGCCCGCGGACGGCACGTACACGCTCGCGGTGGGCGAGCAGTCCGGCAAGACCCGCGACCGTGCGTCGGTGTTCCGGCTCGTCGTGCAGAAGCCGGCCGCCGATTTCACGCTGCGAACGGTTCAGCGGCTCACGCTGAAGCCCGGCGCGAAGGCCGATCTCGTGGTGACCGCGACCCGCAACGGCGGCTTCAAGGAACCGATCACACTTCAGATCACCGGGCTGCCGGCAGGATTTACGACCGCCGGCCCGCTGGTGATTCCGGGCGACAAGCTCGCGCTGAACATCCCGATCACGCTCGCCGCGGATGCCGCGATCACCACAGGGGTGATCCGAATCACCGGCACCGCGACCATCGACGGCAAGCCCGCGGAGCGGGTCGCGCTCGCCCCGGCACCGGGCAACCTCGCTACCGCTTCGCCGGACGAACTGCTCACGCCTGCGATCATGCTCGGCGGCGTACTTCCGCCGCCGTTCAAGATCACGCCCGTCGAGAAGGACGGGGGCCGACGTGTCCCGCGCGGCGCCGAACACCCGGCCGAGATCATCGTCGAGCGCACCGCGCCGTTCGCGGGCGAGTTCGTGTTGCAGATGGCCGCGCAACAGTCGCGACACAAGCAGGGCATTCGCGGCGGCGACGTGGTCGTGCCCGCCGGCGCGACGCGGGCGATCTACCCCGTCTTCATGCCGGAGTGGCTCGAGACGGCCCGCACGTCGCGCATGTCGCTCATCGGCGTGGCGAAAGTGCCGGACCCGAAGGGGAACGTGCGGTACGTCGTCGTCGCGATGAACGGGCTGATCACTATGTCCATCGAAGGCGCGCTGCTGAAGGTCGCCGTGCCGGAGGAGGAGCGCGTCGTGAAGCCGGGCCAGGCGCTCGTCGTGCCGGTGCGACTGGCCGTCGTCCCGACGCTCCAAGATGCGGTCACCGTCGAGTTGATCGCGCCGGACGCGCTCGCGGGAAAGGTGACCGCCGCGCCCGTAAAGGCCGAACCGGGCAAGTCGGAGCAGACGCTCACGCTGACCGCGAAGACCCCGGCCGATGCGACCGGCGTTCATACGTTCAAGGTGCGGGCCAGCGCGAAGCGGGACGGGAAGTACGTGGTCCTGTCGGAAGCCGAATTCGACGTGGAGTTCGCGCCGCGCTGATTCCGCCTTCAGGAGTTCCCTTCGATGAACCTTTCTCGCCGCTCCGTGCCGATGTTCGCGTTCCTCGCCGCCGCGGTACTCGTCCCCTCCGAGCCGCGCGCGGCCGACGACCCGCCGGCCGTGTGGAAGCTCACCTGGAGCGACGAGTTCGACG
>JAYUBA010001248.1:0-3542 GCA_043741075.1 Frigoriglobus sp. | reverse complement strand
CGCTTCGCCGCCGGGTGGGGGGAAACGTCTCTCCCACCGGGTCGCAATACGGCCGCGTCGGAGTGCAGGCAGTAAGGGCGGAACGTCACTCTATTCGTGACGCTTCACCCCCCACCCGGCGGCGAAGCGCCGCCGACCTCCCCCTCAAGGGGGGAGGTCAGAGTGGAAGTGGAATTGCGATACGCCCGCAGCACCCGCGCCCGTTCCAGCGGCGTGGCGTGCGCCCCCGCAAGAGACGCGTGCAGCGCGCCGAGCGCGCCGGCGCGGGCGGCTTCGCCCACCACGCCGCGCGCGGCGGACTGCCAGTCGAGGAACGTGACCGCGAGCGTGTCCGGGTTCACCAGGACGTGCTTCGCGGTCAGGTCGGGCGTGGTGAACCCGGCCGCGTGGACGGCCGCGACCGCCGCGCCGATGTTCGCGGCCAGCCGCCGGCGCGCTACGAATGACAGCGCGTTGTCACTCAGCACGCGGCGCAGGTCGCTCGCGCCCGCCACCTCTTCCAGCAGGAACGCGCGCCCGCCGTGCGCGCCGAACGCGGCCCACCGCGGGGCCGGCAAGGCCGCCGCGCCGAGTTGCTGAAGAAGCTCCGCTTCGCGCTCGCACCGCGACGCCCAGCCGAAGCCCGCGAGGCGGTTTCGCAGTTTCTCGCGCCACCCGACGATATGCTGCCGCTTCAGGTAGAACGCGTGCGCCGCGCCGGGTACTTCGACGCGCATCACATGGCGGTCCGGGTGACCGCTCACGACTTCGCCCGGCATGTCGAGGAAGGCGTTCGCAGATATCAGCCCGGCGCGCGCGAACACCTCGGCGAACGCCGGGTGTACGGCCAGGGTTCCGCCGGGGGCGCCGGGCGCGAAGACGATTTGCGGTTCGCGGACGCCGCTAGCGGCTTCGCGGGTGAGCACGTCATGCGGCACGCGGCACCCCCGCTTCCGTCGAAATCGGGAACCGCGTGAGCAACCGTTCGGCCGCCGCGAACACTTCGGCCGGCGTCAGCTCGCGCATGCACCGGTGATGCCCCAACGGGCACACGCGCTGCTGACACGGGCCGCACGGGAGCTTCTTCTGCAAGCAGATTTCCCTCGCGAAGTACGTCTGCGTCCACTCGATGTGGGTCGGGCCGAACAGCGACACGACCGGGCGGTTGAACGCCGCCGCGAAGTGACGCGGGCCGCTGTCCGTGGTGACGAGCAGGTCCGCGCGCTTCACCACCGCCTTCGTGAGTCCGAGTGACAACGGGCTGTCACTGAGAGCGAAGACGTGCGGCGAGCGGCTCTCCTCCGCGATGCGGCGGGCCATTGTGCGTTCGGTCGGGCCGCACGCGACCAGCACCCCGCAGCCGAGGCGCGCCGTGAGCGACCGCGCGAGTTCGGCGAAGTGGTCGCAGCCCCAGTGCTTCGCCGCGCCGAACGCCGCGCCGGGGTTGAGCGCCACCACCCGCGAATACCGGTGCAGGCCGAACCGCTCCCACACGGCGTCCGCGGCGGATTCATCCGCGGGCGTGGTGAACAACTCCATCCGGTGGCCGGGGTCGGGCGTGCCGAGCGCGACCGCGAGCCGGTTGTAGTCGTCGAGCGCCGGCGACGGCACGAACCGCCCGCGCGCGTCGGTCTTCGCGTACAGCTTGTCCGTGAGGAGGAGGCGGCGGCCGTAGCGCGCGAACCCGACGATTCGCTTCGCCCCGCCGAAGTAAGCGAGCAGCGCCGTGCGGAACGAGTTGGGGAAGAGCAGGGCGGCGTCGAGCGGTTTCGCGCGAAGTTTCCGGGCGACCGCGAACAACCGACCTTCGCGCGGCCCGCGCTTGTCGGCGAAGATCGTCTCCGCAAACCACGGTGCCCCGGCGCGTACGTCCGCGACGTATGGCTTGCACACCGCGACCAACTCCGCCGCCGGGAACGCCGCGCGCACGGCCCGGATCGCCGGCGTGGCCATGACCACGTCGCCGATCCAGTTCGGGAGGAATATCGCGATCCGGTTCATCACGCCGCTTTCATGCGCTCGATGAGGCTCGTCGTGGAGAACCCGTCGCGCAGGTCCGCGAGGTGGACGCGCCCGCCGTAGCCCTCCACGAACGCCGCGCCGACCACGTCCGACTTGCGGTAGTCCGCGCCCTTCACCAGCACGTCGGGCCGCACGGCCTCGATCACCGCGGCCGGGGTTTTGTCGGCGAAGATGGTGACGTAGTCCACGTCCTGAAGGCCGGCGAGCACGAGCGCCCGCGCATCGACCTTGTTCAGCGGGCGCGTCGGCCCCTTCAGTTGCTTCACGCTCTCGTCGCTGTTGAGCGCGACCACGAGGCAATCGGCCTGCCGCCGCGCTTCAGCAAGGTACTGGACGTGCCCCGCGTGCAGCACGTCGAAGCAGCCGTTGGTGAAAGCGACCGTCTGCCCGTTGCGGCGGCGGGTGTCGAGTTCCGCGAGCAGGTGGGGAAGGGCGGTCACCTTCGCCGCGCCGGGCACGCGCTCCGCGGCGCGGAACGGCGCGTGAAGCAGGTCCGCGAGGATTTCGTCGCGCGACACCGTCACGACGCCGATCTTCTCGACTTCCAGGCCGCCGGCGACGTTCGCGAGGCGGATGGCCGGGTCGTAGTCGGCCCCGGCGGCGAGCGCGAGGCCGAGCGCCGCCATCACCATGTCGCCGGCCCCGGTGATGTCGTACACCTGCCGCGGGCGCGTGGGGAAGATTGTGGTGCGGCCGTCGCGGTGGGCGAGCGCGATGCCGTCCTTGTCGAGCGTCACCAGTCCGGCTTCGAGGCCGAGCGCGTCGCGAAGTTGCGCCGCCGTCGCGAGCGCATCTTCACTGGTGCGAATGGCGCGGTTCGTGGCGAGGCCGGCTTCGAGGCGGTTCGGCGTCATGCTCGAACAGCCGCGGTACTTCGCGTAGTCGCCGCCGCGGGTCGGGTCGGCGATCACGCGAATGCCACGCGCCTTCGCCTCTTCCACCGCGACGCGGAGCAGCGCCGGCGTGCAGACGCCTTTGTCGTAATCGCTCACCAGAACGATGTCGGCTTCGCGAATCTTGGACACCAGCACGTTCGCGAGTTGCCGCTCGACGGCGGCGCTCACCGGCTCGCGGCTCTCGTAATCGACGCGGATCATCTGCTGCGGGTGCTTGGCCTGCGCGCGGCCGATGTACCGCTCCTTGACGCTCGTCGGCCGGTCCGGGTCGGCGGTCACGCCCTCCGCGTCGATGCCGAGGCCGGTGAGGATGTGCCGCGTGCGGAACCCGTCGGCGTCGGTGCCGACGACGCCGACGACGCTCGTCTGCGCGCCGAGCGCTTGAAGCATCGTCGCGACGCTACTGGCCCCGCCGAGGCGCTCCTCGCGGGTGTCGGCGCGCAAGAGGATGACCGGCGCTTCCTGGCTGATGCGCTCGGCGTTGCCCCACACGTAGCGGTCGAGCATCACGTCGCCGACGACGAGCACGCGCGGCGCGCCGAGGTTCTGCACGAGTTCGACGAGGTCGGTCATTGTGACAGTCCGTTGTCACCGAGGGTCTTGTGATTGACCTCCCCCCTTGAGGGGGAGGTCGGAACGCGCTTC
>JAYUBA010001247.1:0-3544 GCA_043741075.1 Frigoriglobus sp. | reverse complement strand
CCCCAGGTCAGCCACGACGGACCGCCGAGCCAGTCGGGTTCGTGCAACTTGATCGCCATTACGACGCCGAGCAGGGCGACGTACAGGACGGCGGCCAGCGCGGCGAACCCGTGCCAGCGGACGAGGGCCGCCGTGGCGCGGTCGGCGGTCGGCGGTTCGGGGACGGCGGGTTCCATGTCGCCCTTCGTTCCAGCGGGTCGGTTCGGGCGGTCAGCGGTCGGACTTGACCGCCGCCAGGTACTCGACGACGCGGGCCTCGTCGGCGGGGGTCAGGGGCGCGCCGTAGGCGGACACCATCTTGTGGACGGTCTCGGCCCACTTCTCGCGCGCCAGGGGCGGCTGGTTCAGGGCCAGCCGGGGCGAGTGGCAGGTGACGCAGGCCGCCTGGAACTCGGCGCGGTGCGGCCCCGGTGGAATTTCGACCTCGACGGGTTCGGCCGGGGAGGACGCTCCCGATTCGGCGGAGCGGTCGGCCGTCCACCAGGCGCGGACCCCGAAGTAAGACGCGACCCCCGCCGCCGCCAGCAGGGCGGCGGTCAGGATCAGTGCGAACTTCTGCCGACCGGGCGGGTTCGCGTTCGATTCGTTCACGGCGACCCCCTCACACGGCCCGAACGGGCAGTTCCTCGACCACGTTGCGCATGAACCCGCTCCGGTTCCACCCGGCGGCGTCGGGCTGGGTTTGCCCGTCCCGGCCCGTGGCCCGCACCCGCAGCCGATACGCCCCCGGCGCGGGCGGGGTCCAGGCGAGCCGCCAGCGGCGGAACGAGTACCGCCCCAGGTCGTCGCCCAGCGTCGCGGCGAGCCAGGTCTTCCCCTCGTCGGCCGACACACCGACGGCCCGCACGCCGCTGCCGCCGTCGAACGCGATCCCGTCCAGTTCGCACGAGCGGCCGGCGGGCACCTCGGCGTCCGGGTCCGGGGTGGTAAAGAACGAGCGGACGTTGAGCCGGCTGATCGGCACGAGTTTCGGGGCGAGGTGCTGCGGGTCCTCGTTCCCGTTGGGGGTCGGGGGCAGCCGGTACGCCTTCGCCATCCAGTAACCGTCGTACTCCTTCGGCACCACGGTGATCCGGTGTAGCGCTTCGACCCAGTAGGTGGCGTACCAGCCGGGGACGACCAACCGGGCGGGGAACCCGTTCAGTGCCGGCAGCGGCTCGTTGTTCATGGCGTAGGCGACGGTGACCTCCGGCTCCAGGGCGTGTGCCAGGTCGAGCGCCTTGACGAAATCGGGGACCGACGCCAGCGGCCCCTCGTCGAGGCCGTCGAAGGTGACCTGCACCGCGTCCTTCTTCACCCCGGCCCGGTGGAGCAATTTCGCCAGAGAGATTCCGCCCCAGCGGGCGTTGCCCATCGCCCCGTTGCGCCACTGCGCCCCCGCCACGCGCGGGGCGAGCAGGCTGCGGGAGTTGCCCGAACACTGGTTGACGGCGACCACCTCGTCGCCGCCGAGCCGCTTCAGGTCGTCCATCGACAGTTCGAGCGGGCGGTCCACCGCGCCGTCGATGCGGAGCCGCCAGGTCGCCGGATCGACGGCTGTCGGGATCGCCTGGAGGTGCCAGCGGACGTAGAAGGCGTCGTTTGGGGTGAGGTCGTGGCGGAAGTACCGCCACGGGGTTTCCAGGCACGGCGGCCGGTCGTTGACGACCCGCATCGGCACCTTGCCGGGGAACCGGGCCAGCGGATCGGTGGTCGCCGGCGGCCCGTCCGCCCGGCGCGAGCAGCCGATGGGCATGAGGATGCCTCCCGCCGTAGCGGTCGCGGTTCCGATCAGCCACTGCCTTCGCGTCACCTGCACGGCCCACCGCCTCTCCGGGTCGATCCGTCCGCCGTCACACCGACAGGGACACCAGGTACGCCGCCATCGCGACGCCCAGCCCGGCCAGCAGTAGGGCCACGACGATCCCCAGGGACCACGCGGGCGGGCAATACGGCTCGCCCCGGTCGTGCCGCCGTAGGAACCGCGCGTGGCCGACGCCGGCCAGCGCGTTCACCGCGACCCCTACGACGATCAACCCAACGCCGAGGACGAGCGACCAGCCGGACGATTTCACCGGCTGGTTCTGCTGGACGGCGAACTCGCGCAGGAACCAGCCGAACCGGGCGACCACGAACCCGAACCCCATCATCGCCACCCCGGTCCGCACCCACGCCAGGAGCGTCCGCTCGGCGGCGAACCGGACGCGCGGGTCGGGCGGGGCGGTCCCGCCCGGTTGTGTGTCGGCCACCGGTACAACCTCCGCCGCCGGTTACGAAATACTACAGGTGCCGACTCGTCGCAGGCCCCGACGGCCGGTGGCGGGACGGCCGGCGACCAGGGCCTCGTTCGGCCGCGTCGGCGGTCACTTCTTCTCGGCCGGCTCGAACCCGGCCTTGAGCAGGTCTTTGTACCCCGGCTTCAGGGGCCGCACGTCGTAGCCGAGCTTCTTCAGTTCGTCCGCCGCCTTCAGGCACCGGACGCCCGACCCGCAGTGGCAGTAGACGATCTTGCCCGTCGGCGCGACCTTCGCCACGTCCTCGGCCTTCGCGCCGGCCTTGAGCGCACTCAGCGGCAGGAGGGTGGCGTCCTTGAGGTGGCCGTCGTCCCACTCGTCCTTCTCCCGCACGTCCAGCAGAACGGCCTTACCGTCCTTGAGCGCCTTCTTGACCTCCTCCGGCGTGTCCTTCGTGTGGTCCGCCGCCCGCGCGAGGGCCAGGCCCGCCACCAGGGCGACCAGCGCCACGCCGAGCCGAAATCCGTCGCGCATCACGATCCCCCTGCGGTTAGTTCGTCGAGGTGTCGGGCCGCCGCGCACGTCGCGGGGTCCGGGGCGATCCAGTTCCAGGGCATCCGGGCGAGCATGAGGCCCATGCCGCAGGTGTCCGTCACGCCCGCGAACACCAGCCCCGCCCCGACGAACGCGGACAGGCCGACGAGCGCGGGGTGAACGAGGTAACCGAGGGCCACACCGACCAGGACCAGCAAACCGGCGGCGATCCGCACCTGGCGTTCGAGCGAGATCGCGCGCTGGCCCCGGTTGACCGGCAGCCCGCTCTCCGCCCACGCGCGGGTCCCGCCCTCGACGTTGACCGCGTTGGCGAGGCCCGCCGCCCGCAACTTCTCGCACGCCTGCCGCCCCCGGCCCCCCGACTGGCAGATGACGTACAGCGGCCCGGCGGCGGGGCGGGCCGCCGCGACCGCCGCCGCGTCGAGGTCGGCGAGAGGGACGTTCCGCGCCCCGGCGGCGTGGGCCGCGCGGAACTCGGCCGGCGTCCGCACGTCGATCAACTCGACCGGCGGTCCGGACCGGCCGAGGGCGGCGAGTTCCTGCGGGGTGATGGTCGCGACGCCCATTCGGTTTCACCTCTGCGGCGGACAGGGGTATCGCCAAAGTGGCTTCCCCGTGCTGTCGTACCGGCGGCCGGGTTACGGTTTGAAGTAGCCGTACCCGTCCTGCTGCTTGCGGACCACCTCGACCGCCCCGGACGGCACTGTCGTGACGCCGGGCAGGAGGTTCTCCTTCGGGATCGACTTCTCGCGCATGGTGTTTTCGCAGGCCGCGAA
>JAYUBA010001246.1:0-3545 GCA_043741075.1 Frigoriglobus sp. | reverse complement strand
GCGCGTCGCGAGCCGCTTGAGCGGCCCCGGTTTCTTGTTGGTCGGTGCGGCGGGCGGCGTGTTCGACGGCTCGAAGAAGCGCCCCGCGAGCCGGGCGGCGGTCGCGCCGGGGTACAGCCAGAAGGCGTCGGCCGGGAAGTGGGTGACGAGCGCCGCGTGCAGGTTCGCCGCCGCGTGCGCGATGCCCGTCTTCGGCTTGAGGAGCGTGATCCCGTTGAACAGCACGCGCACGGCGCACCTCCCTACGCGGCGGCGACGGCGAGTTGCGGCGCGGCCACCGGCCCGCTCACGGCCGCGATGTACGCGTCCACCACCTCGTCCGGGTTCCCTTCCATCACGACCTGCCCGTGCGTCATCCAGATCACCCGCGTACACATCTCGCGGATCGTCGGGAGGTCGTGCGCGACCATCACCATCAGCCGCGCGGTGCCCATCAGTTCCTTCATCCGCGCCCGCGCCTTCTGCAGGAACGCGAGGTCGCCGACCGCGAGCACCTCGTCGATCAGCAGCACCTCCGGGTCTACGGCGGTGGCGATCGAGAACGCGAGCCGCATCAGCATCCCGCTGGAGTAGTTCCGCACCGCGATGTTGAGGAAGTCGCCCAGTTCGGTGAACGCCGCGATCTGGTCGAGCTTGTCGCGGACGCTGGCCGGCGTCTCGCCCTGGAGGTACGCCCGGTACAGGATATTCTCCCACCCGGTCGCCTCCTGCTCGAAGCCCAGGGTGATGTCGAACAGCGAACACACCTTCCCCTCGACGACGCGGGTGCCGGCGGTCGGCGGGTACACACCGGCGAGGGTCTTCAGGAGCGTCGTCTTGCCGGCCCCGTTGTGGCCGATGACGCCGATCCGGTCGCCGTCGCGGGCCGACAGGGTGACGCCGTTGAGCGCGTGGACCCGCAGCACCGGGTTGAGCGACTTCCGGAACATGCCGCGGACCACATACTCCTTCAGGCTCACCCGCTTCTGCTGGTGCGCGTTGAACGTGATCGACACGTCGGTGAGTTCGATCTTCGCCATGAGTGCGTGTCTCAGGTGGTTGGATGGAGCCGTCCGCACACAACCGATCGCGCCGCCCGGTGCTCGCCCTCTCCCCTTGCGGGAGAGGGTCGCCGCGCTTCGCGGCGGGGTGAGGGGCGCTGAGTTCTGCGTACCGCGCGAAGCCGTCTTCTCGCGCGTCGCCTTACCCCTCACCCGGCTCGCAAAGCCTCGCCACCCTCTCCCGCAAGGGGAGAGGGCAAAACCAAGTCTGGGCGGCAATCACAGGTGGAAGATCACCTTCTTGTGCAGCCAGCTCACGACGCCCGCGGCCAGCCCGGCGAGCGCGAGGGTGAGGACGAAGGCGGTCAGGTACGCCTGCCCGAGGACCGCCAGCCCGTCGGCCGACGGGACGCCCGCGAGGCGCGGGTCGCGGGTCACCGTGAGGTACACGTTGGCCGGGTTGATGTCCACCATCCACCCCAGCCCGCGGTCGTCCAGCACGCTCCGCCGGTACATGATCGGCGTGAGGAAGAACCCGATCTGGCAGCCCACGTCCAGGAGCTGCGTGGTGTCGTGGAAGAACGCGCTGACGAACGCCCCGATGGTCGCCACCGCCCACGCCGCGACCACCGCCAAGAGTAGTCCCGGCAGGGCCAGCGCGACGCCCACCAGCGCGCCCGCGTCGCCCTTCCAGACGACCACCAGCGCCACCACCACCGCCAGGGCCAGGCACGTGTGGATCACCTGCCCGAGCACCGTGCGGAGCGTGTACACGGTGTACGGCAGCGGGCTTTGCCGGATGTACGACTCGTTCGCCAGGAACGCCCGGCTCCCGGCGGTGGCGGCGTCCCGCAGGAAGCTCCACACCGCCAGCCCGGCCAGCGCGAACGCCGCGTACCCGACCGGGTTCCCGTCCCCGAACAGTTGGCTGAACACCACCGTGAACACGGCCGTCATCGCGACCGGGTGCAAGAGCGACCACCCCACCCCCAGCACCGAGCGCCGGTACCGCAGGCGCAGGTCGAGCTTGACCAGCGCGAGCAGGAAGTGACGGGCCGTCCAGACGGCGGACAGGTGGCGGAACATCCGTGATCCCACAGACAGACGAACGGAACGACCTCGCTTACCTGATCGGTCGTGAGCGGCGGCAGACTACCGCCGTCCGCGGAACGTCGCCAGCCCAAGTTCCCCGCACACCCCGCGCGACCGTCACAGCCTAACGCGCCGCCTCGGGATTTTCCCCTTGCTCTCCCCGACCCCGACACGCGATTGTAACGCGTGTCCCACATTTGCCGGTGGGCGAAGCGCTCGCGGTTGTACTCGGAAGGGTGCTCGTATGCGGCTGAACGATGTCATCGAAGGGGATTGCGTGAAAGTGCTGGCCGAGTTGCCGGCGGGGTCCGTGGACCTCGTGTTCGCCGACCCGCCGTTCAACATCGGGTACGAGTACGACGTTTACGATGACCGCCGCGCGAAGGCCGACTACCTCGCGTGGACCGAGACGTGGCTCGCCGCGGCCGTCCGCGTGCTGAAGCCCGACGGCTCGTTCTTCCTCGCCATCGGCGACGAGTTCGTCGCGGAACACAAAGTCCGGCTCGACGCCCTCGGCCTGACCATGCGGAACTGGATCGTGTGGCACTACACGTTCGGGGTGAACTGCGCGAAGAAGTTCAACCGCAGCCACGCGCACATCCTGTACTACGTGAAAGACCCGAAGCACTACACGTTCAACCCGGACGCGGTGCGGGTGCCGTCGGCGCGCATGACCACCTACGCCGACCGCCGCGCGAACCCGGTCGGCAAACTGCCCGACGACACCTGGGTACTGCGCCCGCAGGAGAGCGACGCGCACTTCCACGACGACCAGGACACATGGTTCGTGTCGCGCGTGTGCGGCACGTTCAAGGAGCGGGTGAGCCACCCGTGCCAGATGCCGGAAGGGGTACTGGAGCGCATCGTCCGCGTCGCGACGAACCCGGACGGCGTGGTGCTGGACCCGTTCGCGGGGAGCGGGACGACACTGGCCGTCGCGAAGAAGCTGGGCCGGAGCTATGTGGGCGTGGAGTTGTCCGAGCAGTACGCGGACGGCGTCCGGAAGCGGCTCCAACTGATCGAGTTCGCGGACGGGGCGAAGCCGGACGCGCGCCCGCGGAAGCGGCAGCCCGTGAAGCGGTGACGGCTTCTCTTTGCCCTCTCCCCTTGCGGGAGAGGGCCAGAAGGAACCACTTGCTCGTTCACACTCGCCGTTCGCGGGCAACCTGAGTGATTCTCACCGCCCCACGGGCACGATCTGCTTGGGTGAAACCACGTCGATGTACAGGCCGGCCTGCGGGTCGCGGTGAATCGTGCCGCGGGCGCGGATCGTCTTCCCCTCGAACTCCTGCCGCACCTTCTCGCGTTCGGCGGGCGTCGTGAAGTGCTCCGCCGCGACGCGCACCGCGAACCGGTCCGGCGACTCCGCGTCCATGTGCGAGTTCAACTCCAGGTAGGTCGCGCCGCCGGCCGACCGCACCTTGAACTCCACCGTCTGCTCTTCGCCCACTTTGTCCGCGGCCTGCGCCGGCG
>JAYUBA010001245.1:0-3550 GCA_043741075.1 Frigoriglobus sp. | reverse complement strand
GCGGACGCGGGCGAACCCGGAGCGTCAGCGACGGGGTGCCTCGTCCGCCCAGAGTGAATCACGGACCAGCCCTGGGCCGTCTCGTCCCTGAGTGCTTGGATTGGCAGAAAAGCCGCGCCGCCAGAAAACTCGCGCCGCCCGCGCCTCTGCTCTCACGTTCGACCGCTCCGGGAAGTAACATAGCGGGGTGGGCGGAGCGCCCGCACCCGCACCCGACGCGCACGGACGGAGTTCGCAGACGATGGCCGAGCTTGAAGCGATCACCGAGGTGCAGGCCGACCCGCGGAAGTCGGCGGTCCAGGCCCGCCAGTACGGGCGCCGGTTCCCGCTCCCCGCGGGCAAGCCGATCCACCTCGGCCGGGACGAGGGGAAGATGGACATCGCCATCCCGGAGGACGACCAGATCTCCCGGTTCCAGGCGATCCTCACCTGGGAGCCGGGCAAGGAGCGGCTCACGGTCCAGACGCGCCCGACCATCCCGCCCAACTACCCGACCCCGCCCGCCAACCAGACGCTCGTCTTCGACGACAAATTGAAGAAGCTGGTCGATGCGCCCGGCGGCGCGTGCGTCGTCGGCCGCGGCGACTCGTTCTGGATCGGCCAGACCCGGTTCACCCTGCACAGCGACGGCGAACAGGAGGCCGAGAGTCCGGTGGACCAGACGGTGGCCCCGCGGCAGGAGGAGCGCACCCGCGCGCAGCTCGAAGAGATCCCGTTCGCCAACCCCGGCGCCGCGCTGCGGGCGATGGAGCAACTGCCCGCCACCATCCGCGCGGTCACCAGCGAGCAGGGGCTGTTCCGCCAGATGCTGAAGGTGGTGATGGACGCGATGCCGCGGGCCGACGCCGCCGCCATCGTGCGCGTCCCGCCCGACGGTCCGCCGGCCGGCGTGGCGGGCACCGACAAGCGATTGGTGATGCTGGAGTCGAACGTGCGGCCGAACTCGGCGCACGGCCAGGGCGGGTTCGTGCCGTCCAAGCGGCTGTCCCACCGGGCCATCGTCGAGCGCCGGCGGAGCTGCCTGCACTGCTGGTCGCCCGACCAGGCGGGGGGCACCGGCGCCGACATGACGATGGCCGACACGCACGTCCACGGCGTCACCCCGTGGGCCGTCTGCACCCCGTTCCAGGACGGCTCCCGGCACGCCCTGTACGTCGCCGGGCAGGTGAACGGGCAGTGGAACCTGCTCGACAAGCCGGCCCAGGACAAGATCGTCAACGACCTGACCCAGTACCAGAAGATCGCCGAACTGCTGGTCGGCATGATCGAGACGACGCTCCGCGTGAGCCGGCTCACGCAGCAGAACAAGGTGATCCGCCGGGCGTGGCCGCAGAGCCTGTGGAAGTACCTCGACGACCCGGACGAACTGGAGCGGATGCTGGCCCCCAAGGAGCACGAGATCACCACGCTGTTCTGCGACCTGCGGAACTACTCGCTGTTCGCCTCGCAGAACGCGCGCGACCTGCTGGGGGCGCAAAAAGAGGTGAGTACCGCGCTCTCGACCATGTCGGGTGCGATCACCGACCGCGACGGCGTCGTGGCCGGGTTCCGCGGCGACGCGGTGCTCGGCTTCTGGGGCTGGCCGAAGCCGCACGACCAGCAGGTGGCGAAGGCGGCGCTCGCCGCCATTGCCATTCAGGGGCGGCTGACCGGGTGGTCGCAGGCCGGGCGGTGCGGGCTGGGGCTGACGCACGGCACCGCGGTCGCCGGGCGCCTCGGCGCGCACGACCTGGCGGTGGTGGACCTGTACGGCCCGGTGGTGAACCTGACGTTCCGACTGGAGGCGATGACGAAGGCGTTCGGGGTGCCGATCATCGTTTCGCAGGCGGTGGCCGAGCGGGTCGCGGCGGCGGACCCGCAGGGCCGCGAGATGCGGACCCGGCCGCTGGGGCTGGTGCGCGCGAAGGGGTTCCCGGAAGCCCTGTGGGCGCACGAACTGTACTCGGCGCAGACGCCGAGCGTGCAGGACTACCAACTCGCCGACTGGTCGGCGGTGGTGGAGGCGTTCACCGCCGGGGAGTGGGGCGACGCGTACGACACCCTGGCGGCCCAGTTCTCGTCGGACCCCGGCGCGCACTGCCTGATGCGGGTGATGGACAAGACCAAGCGCCGCGCGCCGAGCGACTGGGACGGCTCGTTCGCCCCGCCCACCCCCGACGGGAGTTCCTGAGCGCGCGATCCGTCCGATCGAGCCGCGCAACGCGCTATTGCATCGCCCCGCCGCCCTCGCTATGTGCCGCCCCAAACTGTTTCGGTCGCGCATTGCGGTTCGGGGGGACTAGCCATGGCGCATGGACGCGTGTGGGTCGGTGCGGTGTTACTGTTGGCGGTCGCGGGGACGGCCGCGGCCCAGCCGGTGTACCCCGGAATCGGCGGGGGCGGGATGATGCCCGTCGCGCCGCCCGCGGCCTTCCTGCCGGGCGCGCCGCCGCTCGCCGCGGACACGCCGGGGACCAGCATCCAGACGCTCGCCGGTCTCGCCGACGAGCACCCGCCGCTCAAGGAACTGCCCGGCGGGCTGCCCGAACTCATCCCGGCGCACGACAAGCACCACGGGAGCGGCGACCACGAGATCCCCGGATACATGACCCCGTTCGTGCCCGAGCACGGCGGCTGGTTCACCGGCGGCGAGTTCCTCCTCATGCGCCCGCGGAACTCGGACCTCGACTACGTCATCCGCAACACCGGCACCGGCCTCGCGACCACCGGTCCGATCGACTCGCTCAAGTACGGGCAGGGCACCGGGCTGCGGGCCGAAGTCGGCCGCCGGTACGGCGAGGGCAAGTGGGAGACCGCGTTCGCGTACACGTACTTCAACGGCGGCGGGAACAGCACCCTGTTCGCCGGCGGCGGGGTACTGCTGCCCACGCTCACGCGCCCCGGCCTGACCGACCGCGCGCAGACCGCGACGGCCAACGTCGATCTGGACTACCAACTGTTCGACATGCTCGCCGCGCGCCGCGTGGTGGTGGACGAGCACTTCGCGGTCCGGTGGCTCGGCGGGTTCCGGTTCACCGACATCCGGCAGGTGCTCAACGCGTACTACGACGGGGGCGACGCCCGCAAGGCCGCGGTCGCGAGCCGGTCCCGGTTCCAGGGGTTCGGGCCGCTCGTCGGGGCCGAGGCGGTGCTGGTCGGGTGGAAGGGACTTCACCTGTACACGCGGGCGTCGGCCGGGCTGATCTCCGGGCGCAACGTGAACCGGTTGCTCGAAACCAACGACAGCGGCGCGACCACCTACACGAACGTGAACTACGACGTGCGGAAGGTGGTGCCGACCGGGAGCATCGCCATCGGCGGCGGGTGGCAGTACCGGACCCTCTCGATCCGCGGCGGGTACGAGGTGACGCACTGGCAGGGCATCTTCGAGCGCCCGCGGTTCACCGACGACGTGTCGCCGGGCAAGGTCGTCACCCGCCCGGCGAACCTCACCCTGGAAGGGCTGTTCCTTCAAGTCGGCCTGAGCTTCTGACGCCAAAGGCGGTTGATGTCTTCGCCCCGACGGGGCGTCGGGTAATAGCCCAGGGCGCAAGCCCTGGGTACCGGCACG
>JAYUBA010001244.1:0-3551 GCA_043741075.1 Frigoriglobus sp. | reverse complement strand
CAGACTGGTTCGGCCGACGACCTCGAACCGCAGGCTCTCGCCGAGAATGGGGGCGATCACGTCCGCACTCACGCGGTCGAGCAGGACCCACAGGGTGCCGCCCTGAAGCACCCAGTGGCGCAGGGCCTGAGCGGCGGCCGGGTCGGCGGCGAGCCGGCCGCCGGCCAGGACGAACTGGTCGATCCCGTCGAACCCCTCGACGGTCGGGGGGAGGTGTCGGTCGAGGACGACCGAGACCGCCTCGGACAGCCCCCGCGCGTGTCGGAACGTCCGGGCCAGGAGGACCGACTGGGCGGCGGCGGAGTCCTTTGAGGAAAGCGAGTCCGGATCGTCCGCCTCGCCGACGACGGCGTCCACGTAGACGGCGGTGGTCGGGTCGCGCGGACGATAGGGCACCGCCCGCGTGGAGAGCCGCTGCGGCTCGCGCGACACCACCGGCCGAAGGTCACCACCGACCCGCTCGTACAGGCGGTAACTGATCTCCCGTCGGGTATCGGACGGTTGAGCCGGAGGCGGACCGACGGAGAGCCAGGAACTGAGTCGGGTCTGACCGGGAACCCACACGTCCCGTCCGAACTGTAGGTCCGGGCGCTCGGGGTAGAAGACGACGACCCGGGCCTCGCGGGGCCTCGCGGCCCGGTTCTCGATCGTGAACCGGAGCGTCCCCCAGGCGTCGGTGAGCGAGGTCCGAGGCCCGACCGGGACGAGACCTTCGACGCTCAGGGGTGACGGGTCGTCTTGTGCCGACGCGACGCGGCCGACGGTCAACATCAAACCGAACGCGGCGACGGCGGCTCCTTGGAATCGCTGGCAGAGCATGACCCGTGTTCCCCAAGACGTTCTGATGCCGGGCTAGGGTTGGACCGCGGTCTGCTCCAGACTGTTCGCGCGTGCGTGGCGATCCCGATTATGACGAGGGCGTTTCCCGCGCGGCCATGATACTCCGCACGGTTGGGGCATAAGGTTCGGCGCGGGTTCGGGTTTGTGGTCGAACTCCCGGCTCCCACCCCGACCGCGTCCGGCGTCACGGATGGCGAAACGATGGGGGATCGAACTGTTGTTCCTGCCGTCGCACTTGCCCGACTTGAACCTGATCGGGTGGATGTGGAAGTCCACCAAGATAGAGGGCGTTGCGGGGCAAGCACTCCGCCGACTTCGACGCTTTCCAGGCGGCCATCGGCGCCTGCCTGGATCGCATCCCACGGACCATCGGGAGGCACTCGCCTCTCGTATGACCCTGAACTTCAAGACGTGCGACGACGCCTTATCCCTGACTGCGTAAAATACAGCGTACTGGGGAAGCCGAAGAATGTCCTTTGAATTATCGCCGGGTGCAACGTACCCTGGCCATTGAGGATACTCGTCCTGGAAGTGGCCTTTCCGGGCTTCGCCGATGCCGATGCCGCACCCATCACCTTCTACTCTCCGCCGACTCTCGGCTGGGTTGATCGTCTGCATAAGCTTGACCGGCCTGGCGATCTGGTACTTCACCCGATCGGGTTCGCCGCAGCCCCCGTCCGGACCGGAGGCGCCCCAACCGGATCCGCCGACGCCCGACCCGCGCCTTGTTTTTGACACGCCGTTTCGGAACGTCAAACCAGGCGTGGGGAGCGTCGGCGATGCCGCGTGCGCGAGGTGCCACGCGGCCATCACCAAGTCCTACCACGCGCACCCAATGGGGAGGTCCGCGGCGTTCGTTTCCCAGAGCGCGCCTGTCGAGAAGTACGATCCCTCCGGGCGCACCTCGTTCTCCTCCGGGACGTTCGATCTGGCGGTGGAGAAATATCCGTCGGGCGTGCGGCACCGGGTTCACCTCCGGGGGGAAACGCCGGTGCCCGTGGAGGATGTCGTGTTTCCCGTCGAGATCACGATCGGTTCGGGGACGCGAGGCCGGTCCTATCTCAGCGTGGACAAGGGTGCCGTCTGGCAAACCCCTGTGAGCTGGTTCGGGCCGGAGCAGCGGTGGGATCTCTCTCCTGGGTTTCGCCTCGGGACCGTGGTGCAAAGGGCGATCGTACCGGCTTGCCTCTATTGCCATGTGGACCGGGTCGAGCCGATTCCGGGGGCCGACAATCGCTACCGGGAGCCTCTATTTCCCAACCAAGTCGCCATCGGGTGCGAACGGTGTCACGGCCCGGGCGCGTTACACGTCGCCGAACGTACCGCGGGCGCCGTGCCGGTGCTGGACACATCCATCGTTAACCCGCGGCACCTCTCCCCGCGGCTCCAGTTTTCCATCTGCGAGCAGTGCCACCTCCAGGGCGAGGAGCGGGTGAATCGCCGGGGCCGGGATCCGTTCGAGTTCCGACCGGGGTTACCGTTCGAGGAGTTCGTCAGCGTTCACGTCCGGCACCCGGACATCGCATCGGCAAATCGCTCGGTCGGACAGTTTGAACAGATGGAACAGAGCCGGTGCTTCACCAACAGTCGCGGCGGGCTTCTGTGTACCAGTTGCCACGACCCGCATTCCGCTCCGGACCCCCAAGTGCGGGACGCCCACTACCGCCAGAGGTGCCTGACCTGCCACGACTCGAAAGGGTGCTCCCTCCCGGAACCGGAGCGGCGGTCCAAGAACGATAGTTGCGTCGCCTGTCACATGCCCAAAGCCGCCAGCGCCAATATCATCCACGCCAGCGTGACCGACCACCGGATCCCACGGACCCGCGCTCCCCAACCGGTACCGAAGGGACTTCCCTTCGCCACCCCCCCACTCGTGCGCTTCCGGACGGGGCCATTTTCTCCCGCGGTGGAGGAGCGCGAGCGCGACCTCGGAATCGCCCTCGCCGGATTTGCGAAGAAGCGACTGCCCGATGAAATCGCGGCCCGCGGCGACCTTCGGTTGCTCGCGACCGAGCGGCTGCGCGGCTCTCTGGCCCGATGGCCGGGGGACGCAGACGCCTGGCGGGCGCTCGCCACCTGCCGCGTGGGTCGGGGAGAAGCCGCCGAGAAACTCCGAGCGGCGAGCAACGCTGTCGCGCTCGCGCCGGAGGGGGAGCCGGCGCTGGCGGAGTTCGTCGAGGCGGCGACCGCGGCCGGCCAATACGACGCTGCGGATGAGGCGGCCGGGAAGCGGATTCGCCTGAACCCGAACGCCGTCGATCCGGTCATCAGCCGGGCGGTTGTTAATTTTTCGCGGGGGCATTGGGAGAAGGTGGAGGCGGACTGCCGCACGGCCCTCCGCCTCCACCCGCTCCACCCCCAGGCCCATCTGTACCTCGGCATTTGTCTGCACAAGCAAGGCGACCCCGCGGCAGGTCAGCGCGAACTTCAGACCGCGGTACGGTTGGAGACGGATGAGCGGGAGCAGGCAATCTTGAGGGACTGGTATCGGCAGAGCACCCGCTGACCGGGGGTTACTTCAGGTTCCACACTCCGGATGAACTGTGTGCCACGTCCCAAGGGCGCGGGCGGTCCGACGGATAGAAAGATCCCGAAGAGTGCGGTAACCGCTTGCGCCGGGGTCGCAACGGTCTTGAGGTCCGTGGTACAATTGGGTCGATGAGGGTCGTTCACGCAATACCTGAGGGGGCAATAATGTCGCGGTTGATGGT
>JAYUBA010001243.1:0-3553 GCA_043741075.1 Frigoriglobus sp. | reverse complement strand
GTCGCGATGGGGCAGACCGACTTCAAGAAACTGCTCGCGTACTCGTCGGTCAGTCACATGGGGTTCGTGGTCCTCGGCCTCGCGAGTTGGGGCAGCGCCGCGAACGCCCGCTACTGGCAGTGGGGCGTGGACGGGGCGATGTTCCAGATGGTCGCGCACGGCGTCACCGCGTCGGCGCTGTTCTTCATCGTCGGCGTGGTGTACGACCGCGCCCACCACCGCGACCTGAACCGCTTCGGCGGGCTGAAGGAGCCGATGCCGCTGTACGCGGGGATGAGCGCGATCCTGTTCTTCGCGTCGATGGGCCTGCCGGGGCTGTGCGGGTTCGTCGGCGAGTTCTGCGTGTTCCTCGCCGCGTGGAACTTCGCGCCGGAACTCGCGATCCCGGCCGTACTCAGTGTGATCCTCACCGCCGGCTATCTGCTGTGGACGTGGCAGCGCGTGTACCTCGGCACCAACCCGGCGACGAAGGACTTCCCCGAACTGACGCCGCGCGAAGCGGTGTGCCTGCTGCCGTTGGCGGCGCTCGCGATTCTGCTCGGCGTGTTACCGGGAATGCTGCTGTTCAACTGGATGGACCCGAGCGTGAGCGGGTGGATCGAGAACATGGCCCCGCTGAAGCCGTGACTCACTCCACGATGAATCGCTCCTCGCGGTTCCGTTTCCCCGACTGGCGTGATAAGATTCAATCCGCCGGTTTCTCACGCGAGTACCCATCATGGTTGTCATCACGTTTCCGGACGCCGAAACACAGAAGAAAGCCCTGGGGTTTCTCCTGGGGCGGTTCTCGGGCAAGGTCTTGAAGACCGGCGAGCACATCGTTCCCGAAGCCGCGCTCGCGGCACTCGCGGAGAGGAACATCACGTTCACCGTTCACGGAAAGGCGTCGTATGAAAAGCAAGTCGCGGCGCTACGAAGTGCTGCTTCCGATGCAGTTCAATGACGGCCGGGACGTGCCCGACGAGTTGCTCGGCGAAGCTGTCAACGAGATCGTCGAGCAGTTCGGTGCCGTTTCGTTCTACACAGAGGCGGTCGAAGGGCGCTGGCGGCACGACGAGACGCTGTACCGCGACGACCTCGCCCTTCTCGTCGTCGATATCGCGGACATCGTGAAGAACCGGAAATGGATGAAGGCGTACAAGGCGCGGTGGAAGGATCGCCTCGGTCAACTGGAACTCTGGATGGTTAGCTATCCGATCGACATCGAGTGAGCCGGTCCTGGCAACGAACACCCCGGCTTCGCTGGGGTGTTCGCGTTTCCGCTGAACCCGCGACGCTCGCGAGTGTCCTTCCGGCACCATGCTCCACTACCCGAAAATCCCCGGCAGCGCGTCCGCCCCGACGGGCCGGTGCGTCGCGTTCGACAAACTCGACGGCACCAACCTGCACTGGTGCTGGGACCGCGACTTCGGCTGGCACGCGTTCGGCACGCGCCGCGACGAGTTCAACCTCACCACCGACGGCGTGGCCGCGTTCGCGGCGGCACACCCCGGTCTGGGAGAGGCCGCACCGGTGTTTCTCGCGACGGTCGCGGGACCGCTGGAAGCGGTGTTGCGCGACCACGCGAACTACGCGGCGTTCACCGCGGCGAAGGCGTTCACCGAGTTCGTCGGCCCGAACTCGTTCGCGGGCGCGCACGAACCGGGCGAGCCGAAGCGGACCCTCCTCTTCGACGTGTGGGCAGAGGGCTACGGCTTCATCGCGCCGCAGCAGTTCGTAACCGACTTCGGGAACCTTCCGACGCCGCGCGTGGTGTACACCGGCAAGCTGACCGGCACGTTCCTCGAAGCGGTACGCGAGGGCAAGTACGGCGTGGCGGAGGGCGTCGTGTGCAAGGGCGGCACCGGCGGCGAAGACGTGTGGATGGTGAAGGTGAAAACCTACGCGTACCTCGCGCGCCTGGAACAGACCTTCGGCGCGAAGTGGGAAGACTACTGGGAGTGAGCCGGGGCCGTTCCGGGTGCGACCGCCGCCGCCGGGTCGGGCGACTCCAGGGTCGTCACCCGCCCGGCAACCTCTCGGTCCACGCCGGCCAGCAGTTCGGGCGCGGGTAGCTTCACGCCCCACACCAGCCCCAGCCGCGCGAGCACCCGGATGAGCTGGTAGCTCGAGTCGAACTCGTACCACGCGAACCCGTGGCGGGCCGAGTACGGCGCGCGGTGGTGGTTGTTGTGCCACCCCTCCCCGTTCGCCAGGAGCGCCACCGCCCAGTTGTTCCGGCTCTCCTCGCCCGTCTCGAACCGGCGCGAGCCGAACAGGTGGCACACCGAGTTCACCGCGAACGTCACCTGGAACATCACCGCCAGCGGCATGCAGTACCCGATCACCACCCCGCCCCACCCCAGCGCCAGGTAGCAGCCGGCGGCGAACAGCAGCCCCGGCACCATCCACAGCCGGTCCAGCCACACCAGTTCGGGGCACCGCGCGAGGTCCTTCACCGCGCCGTAGTCCACGGTCAGGATGTCGCGGGAGAACATCCACCCGATGTGGGCGTACCAGAAGCCCCGCCGCACCGGCGAGTGCGGGTCGTCCGCGCGGTCGGCGTGCCGGTGGTGCAGCCGGTGCGTGGCGGCCCACCACAGCGGCCCCTTCTGGAGCGCCAGACACCCGCCCACGGCGAGCAGGAACTGGAACCCCCGCGACGTGTCGAACGACCGGTGCGAGAAGTAGCGGTGGTAGCCGACCGTGACGCTCTGCCCGACGACGTGGACGACCGCGACCGACAGCGCGAACGCCCAGACGGAGATGTCGATGAAGGGGATGGCGACCAGTGCGGCGGTGACCACCACGATGCTGGACACCGAGACCGCGTTCCGCAGCACCCACCACCAACTCGAGCGCGGGGGTACTGCGGGCGGGGGCGGACCCCCGGCGTGAACGTCCATGTTCGGGGTCTTTAGAAGTGGGGTCGGCTCGTCCCGGATGTGGGACGCGCGCCGGGGCATAGCGCCCGTGATACCCGCGGGGGCGGCGGAACACCACCCGAACCGGTGAAAATCCGTATCAGGCGGGCGGGTGGCCGCCGGACGCGGTCCGCGCGGCCACCCGCTTCAGCCCGGCGGCGCGGTCGCGGGCCTTCGCCTTGTTCGCCCGCTCCACCGGGTTCGTCGCCGGTAGCGCGTCGGCCTCGGTCGCGGCGGCCGAGGCCATCTCCGCGGTCACGGTTTCGGCCGGCTTCGCGTTCGCGGTCAGCACCGTGACGACGTTCGACCGCACCTGCACGAACCCGGCTTCGACGAAGAACCGCTTCACGGCCGTGCCGCTCTTGAGGCGCAGTTCGCCCGCGCCGAGGCGCCCGATGATCGGCGCGCGGCCTTGCAGCACGCCGAGTTCGCCGTCGATCATCGGAAGAATGACCATCTCCGCCGTCTCGTCGAGCACGGCCCTTTCCGGCGTGACGACGATGCAGCGGACGCGCCCCTTGAGGGCGTCCTCCATCTCACTCGCGATGCTCGGCATCATGCGCTCGACCGCGGACTGCAAGGTCGGCTCCGGTTGTCGGGTGTCGGGCATCGGCAACTCCCAGCGGGCGGCGCGGCGTCGGCCCGCCGGT
>JAYUBA010001242.1:0-3562 GCA_043741075.1 Frigoriglobus sp. | reverse complement strand
CGAACTCGACCGGCTGCGGCAGGTCGCCGCCGAGCAGGAGCGCACGGCGGATGAAAGTAGTCGAGCCGCCGGTGACGCGGCCACGGCCGCCGCTCGCGAGGCCGAGGCCCGCCGCCTGGCCGACGAGGCTGCCGCACATGCCTACGCCGAACTGGCGACCGCTCTTGCGCTGGCCGAGGAGACCTCGGCCCAACTTGCCGAGGAGCGGAAGCGGTTCGAGCAACAGTTGGCCGCCCTCCAGGCCGCCGCCGTCGCCCGACCCGCCGAGCAGACGCTGGCCTTCATGGAGAAGGTCCAACACGCGACCGCGCTCATCGACCTGGACGAAGCGGCCACCCGCCGGCTCATCGACCAGCAGTTGCGTGACGCCGGGTGGGAGGCGAACTCCGATGCCCTCACCTTCAAGAAGGGCATCCGCCCGCATAAGGGCAAGAACCTCGCCATCGCCGAGTGGCCGACCGACAGCGGCCCGGCCGACTACATCCTGTTCAGCGACCTCACCCCGGTCGCCGCCGTGGAGGCGAAGAAGGCGGTCAAGGACGTGCCCGGCGCGGTCGAGCAGGCCAAGCGGTACGCCCGCGACTTCCAACCCCACGGTGAGGCCACGCCGGGCGGACCGTGGGGCCAGTACAAGGTGCCCTTCTGCTTCGCCACCAACGGGCGGCCGTTCCTGCGCCAACTCAGCACGAAGAGCGGCATCTGGTTCCTCGACGCCCGCCGCCCGACCAACCTGTCCCGCCCGCTCGAAGGGTGGTACACACCCGCCGGCCTGCGCGAACTGCTCGCCCAGGACGCGGCCGTCGCCGACCGGAAGCTCAAGGACGAGTCGCCCGCGTTCTTGCCGCTGCGGGCATACCAACTGGCCGCCGTCCGCGCGGTCGAGGCCGAGGTCGCGGCGGGCCGGCGGGAGATGCTCGTGGCGATGGCGACCGGGACCGGCAAGACCCGCACCTGCATCGGCCTTATCTACCGGCTGGTGAAGGCCGGGCGGTTCCGCCGGGTGCTGTTCCTCGTGGACCGCACCGCGCTCGGCGAGCAGACCGGCAACGCCTTCAAGGACGTGAAGCTGGAGAACTTCCAGGCGTTCACCGACATCTACGACGTGAAGGAACTCGGCGACCTCGCGCCGGACGCGGACACGAAGGTCCACATCGCCACGGCCCAGGGCATGGTCCGACGGGTGTTGTTCCCCGGCGAGGGCGGCGCGGCCCCGCCCGTGGACGCCTACGACTGCGTGATCGTGGACGAGTGCCACCGGGGGTACGCCCTCGACAAGGAACTGTCCGAGGCCGAACTGACCTTCCGCGACGAGGACGATTACGTCTCCAAGTACCGCCGCGTCCTCGACCACTTCGACGCGGTGAAGATCGGGCTGACCGCCACGCCGGCGCTGCACACGGTCGAAATCTTCGGCCGCCCGGTGTACTCGTACAGCTACCGCCAGGCCGTCATCGACGGCTACCTGGTGGACCACGAGCCGCCGATCCGGATCGTCACGAAGCTGGCCGAGGACGGGATCAACTGGAAGAAGGGGGAGACGATCCAGACCTACCTCGCGGCGAGCGGGGAGATCGACCCGGTGACCGCGCCCGACGAGGTTCAGGTCGAGGTAGACGAGTTCAACCGCCGCGTGGTAACGGAGAACTTCAACAAGGTCGTGTGCGCGGAACTGGCCCGCCAGATCGACCCCGGCCTGCCGGGCAAGACCATCGTGTTCTGCGCGAACGACGCCCACGCCGACCTGGTGGTGGACCTGCTCAAGGGAGCGTTCGCGGACCACTACGGGGCGGCCGAGGACGACGCGGTGATGAAGATCACGGCGGCGGCCGACAAGCCGCTCCAAAAGCTCCGGCGGTTCAAAAACGAGCGGCTGCCGAGCGTGGCGGTGACGGTGGACCTGCTCTCGACCGGGATCGACGTGCCCACGGTGAGCAACCTGGTGTTCCTGCGGCGGGTCCGCAGCCGCATCCTGTACGAGCAGATGCTCGGCCGTGCGACCCGGCTGTGCGACGAGATCGGCAAGGAGCGGTTCCTGGTGTTCGACGCGGTGGACCTGTACGCGGCCCTGGAGCCGTACTCGGCGATGAAGCCCGTCGTGGTCCAGCCGACGATCAGCTTCGCCCAACTGGCGCAGGAGCTTGGGGCCACCGCGACGCCGGAGGCGCGGCTGGAGGTGAAGGACCAGTTCGCGGCCAAGCTCCAGCGGAAGCGGCGGGTACTGACCGGGAAGAACGCGGACGACTTCGAGGCCCTGGCCGGGGTCGGGCCGACGGAGTTCGCGCGGCAGGTCCGCGACTGGCCGCCGGAAGTCCTCCGCGACTGGCTGGCGGCGCGTCCAAAAGTCGTCGCGTTCCTCGACCGGGCCGGCAGTCTGGACCCCCGGCGCGTGCTGATCTCCGAACACGCCGACGAACTGCGTCGGGTCGAACGCGGGTACGGCACTGCCGCCAAGCCCGGCGACTACCTCGAATCGTTCCGCAAGTTCGTGACGGACAACTTGAACACGATTCCGGCCCTGTTGGTGGTGGCCCAGCGGCCCCGCGACCTGACCCGCCAGCAACTCCGCGAACTGAAGCTGGCCCTCGATGAGGCCGGGTTCACAGAAGCCAGTTTGCAGACCGCGTGGCGTGAGGCCACGAACCAGGACATCGCGGCGACGATCATCGGTTACGTCCGCCACGTCGCCGCCGGTCAGCCGCTGATGCCGTATAACGAGCGGGTTCAGAAGGCGATGCAGGTGGTCCTCAAGAGCCGGCCGTGGACGATGCCGCAGCGGAAGTGGCTGGAGCGGATCGGCAAGCAACTCGAAGTCGAAACGGTGGTGGACACCGACGCCCTCGACCACGGCCAGTTCCAGGCCGATGGCGGGTTCGCCCGGCTCAACAAGGTGTTCGACGGGAAGCTCGGCGACCTGCTCGGCGAGATCACCGACGCGATTTGGTCGGTGGCGGCATAACGTCAAAGCTCGTGCGGCGGTCGGTCGCCGAAACAGGGAGGGATCGGGGACACCGTGAGTACCACCCAAGACATTGTTGCGAAACTGTGGGGTCTGTGCCACGTCCTGCGCGACGACGGCATCACCTACCACCAGTACGTTACTGAACTCACCTATCTCCTCTTCTTGAAGATGCTCAAGGAGACCGCCCAGGAGGAAGTCCTGCCCGCCGGCTACCGCTGGAACGACCTCACCGACCTGACCGACAACGCGAAGAAGCACGAGTTCTACCGCTCGCTCCTGGTCCACCTGGGGTCGCACGGGCCGGCCCGCGTGCGGGCCATCTTCGCGAACGCGGCCACGGCCCTGCGGCAGCCCAAGAACCTCGCCAAGCTCATCGCCGACATCGACGAACTCGACTGGTACGACGCGAAGAAGGAGGGCCTGGGCGACCTGTACGAGGGCCTGCTCCAGAAGAACGCCGACGAGAAGAAGAGCGGGGCCGGGCAATACTTCACCCCGCGCCCGCTCATCGACTGCATGGTCGAGCTTGTGAAGCCGAAGGCCGGCGAGCGGGTGCAGGACCCCGCGCTCGGCACCGGCGGCTTCTTGATCGCCGCCGACAAG
>JAYUBA010001241.1:0-3563 GCA_043741075.1 Frigoriglobus sp. | reverse complement strand
AGCGCTCGCAGATCGCTTGCACCACGCCCGCGACGGTCAGTCCCTTGGCCGCGAGCGGGGCCGCGGTCGCCACGTCCTGCCCGGCGAGCCACACGCCGTCGGCCGGGTCGCTTACGACGCGTGAGCGCACCGCTTCGCGCCACGCGGCCAACTTCTCGTCCGCGGGAAGGGTCGCGTGCTGAAGCCGCTCCTCTTCCTTCGCCAACTCCTGCGCGCCGGCGCAGTCGGGACGCGCGTAGATGCGGTAGCCTTCGCCGAGTCGCGCGCCCAGCACGAGCGTTTCGCTGCCGTCCAGCCCCGCGATGCGCTTGCGGGCACCGTCGCGGAGCGGAGTTTCGCGCGTGAGGAGCACTTGCGAATCGAGGACGACGCCCCGCGCGCCGCCCGCGAGGCACGCGGCGGCCGTGTTCGCCCCGATCCCGCCGCGAACCCAGAACGGCACGACAATGCGGGCCTTGTCCGCGAACTGCCGCCATTTCTGGAGCAGCACGAACGACGTGTCCGCGCCGACGCGCCCGCCCGCTTCATGGCCCTTCAGAACAATTCCACCGACGCCGAGTTCGACCGCGTGCTTCGCTTCCGCGACGCTGACCGCTTCGCGCAGCACCTCAATGCCGGCGGCTTTTAGCTCGTGAACGCGGGCCGCGAGGGTGGGTTGGTCCGCGCCCGCGAGGATCACGCAAGCCGGCTTGAACTCAGCCAGAAGGGCGAACAGGTCGGTCGAATCGGGCCGCAGTTGAACGCCGAAGGTGTCGCCCGCGAACCGGGCGAGACGGGCCAGCGCCGCGGCGGCAGGGACGGGAGAGCCGAACTCCAGGTCGAACACGCCCCGCGCGCCGGCGCGGCAGGCGGCGATGGCCAGGGACGGGTCGGCCGCTCCCGAAGGCGTCAACACGATGAGGTCGCGCGGTTCCATCACTCGCCTCTGAAGGCTGGACCTCCTGTCCGGGAATAACTAACGGCCGGGCACGACCCGGCTAACCGGAAGAAACGGGCGAACGGACCGGGTGTCCCGGTCACTGCCAACAGATAGTATGGTAAGTCCGTGGCGGTTCGGCAATTTGGGCAGTGTGGAGAGCTATGGCATATTTGGACTTCGTTACAAGGCACAATCCGCGGAGGACGGACGACCGGACTGATCGTTCGGTAGGGTTGGAGCGACTGCATCTCTTGTGCCGAAAATGGCGTGAACCGGCAAGTATAGTTGTACCGATAGTACCGGGTAACGGGGCGAGCCTAACTGATCGGAACTGGAGCGGGTCATGCGCGGCGTTCTCCTGGCACTCGCGGCTGTCGTACTCGTGCCGTTCGGAGTCGGGTGTAACCGGTTGGTGCTGAAGACCATTGCCGACACCCGCGTGGTGACCGACCCGCAACCGGTGAGCGTCGCCGCGGGCTACCTGAAACCGGTCGTGGTGCAGCCGGGCGCGTCCCGGATCGCGATCCTGGACGTGGACGGGCTGATCCTGAACGCGCCGTTCGTCGGCCCGCTGTCGGTGGGCGAGAACCCGGTCGCTCTGTTCCGCGAGAAGCTCGAAGCGATCGCGTGCGACCCGTGCGTAAAGGCGGTCGTGCTCCGCGTCAACAGCCCCGGCGGGGGCGTGGCCGCGTGCATCGCGATGCGCCACGACCTCGAACGCTTCAAGGAGCGCACGCGGCTCCCGGTGGTCGCGTGCCTGATGGATACCGCGGCCGGCGGGGCGTATTACTTGGCCTCCGGCGCGGACCAGATCGTCGCCGGGCCGGCCACCGTCACCGGCGGGGTCGGCGTCATCCTGAACCTGTTCAACCTGCGCGACCTGATGGCCCAGTTCAACGTGATCCCGCAGCCGATCAAGTCGGGCGACCTGACCGACATCGGCACCTCCGCCCGCGCGCTGACCGAGGGCGAGAAGGCGATTTTGCAGGCGATGGCCGACGAGTTCCACGCGCAGATCATCGCGGACGTGATGCGGGCGCGCCCGGCCGTGACCGACAAGGTCGCATTCGACGGCCGCATCTTCACCGGCTCGCAGGCGAAGGCGAAGGGCTTGGTGGACCACATCGGCGACCTGGACGAGGCGATTCAGATGGCGGCGCAGATGGGGTCCGTGAGTGCGAACGCGCGGCCGGGCGTGGTGATGTACCGGCGCGGCAACGACCCGGCCCGTTCGGTGTACGCGATCACCCCGAACGTCCCGCTCCAGGGGGCGGGGCTGTTCCCGAGCCTGCCCGGTCTGGACCGCGCGAAGCTGCCCACGTTCCTCTCGCTCTGGCAGCCGGAACTGTCCATCGAGAAGCTGGGGGGGAAGTAGTGTTCAGTGTTCAATTTTCAGTAAAGAAGAGGTTGGGCGGCGGGCTTGTCTGAAGGTGAGTGGGTTCGGCACCGACCTTCAGCGTTGCCGACTGAACACTGAACACTGAATACTGGACACTCCCCATGTTCACCAACCAACACCACCTCCGCCACCTGTTGCGCCCGGACCAGTACACGTCCGAGGCGCAGTACCGGCTCGAACTGCGGCACCTGTTCCGCCCCGCGTGGCACCCGCTCGCGGTGAAATCGGACCTCGCGAAGCCCGGCGACTTCCTCACCTTCGACCTGCTCGAAACGCCGATCCTGGTCCGCAACTTCGGCGGCGAACTGCGGGCGTTCCTGAACGTGTGCCCGCACCGGCACAGCCGACTAACGGACGAGACCCGCGGCCACACCGAGCGGCTGCGGTGCCGGTACCACGGGTGGGAGTTCAACAAGGACGGCGGCACGGGGAAGATTCCCGACGCGAAGGCGTTCCGCCCGTGGGACCGCGACAACGCGTGCCTCACCCGCTTCCGCGTGGACACCTGCGGCGACCTCGTGTTCGTCAACGTCGGCGCGGGCGGGCCGTCGCTCCGCGAGTGGCTGGCCCCGGTGTGGGACGCGTGGCAGGACTACGGCGGGGCGTACCGGTACGCGGCGACGTGGGAGAAGGACTTTCCGTGCAACTGGAAGGTGGTGCTGGAGAACTCGCTGGAGTCGTACCACATCCCGGAGGTCCACCCGTGGACGTTCAAAGAGTTCCCGGCGGAGGAGAACGCGTGGCACGAGCTGACCGACCGGTTCACGTCGTTCAAGACGGTCCCGCCGCGCGAGTTCGCGACATCCGCACAGGACTGGATGGTGCGCCGGCTGGGCGCGCGGGTGAGCCACGAGTACTGGCACCGGGTGCTGCACCCGCACGCGACCGGTAGCTCGCTCGACTCGTTCCGGATGATGCAGTGCGTGTTCCCGACCGGCCCGGCGACGTGCCGCTACCGGTGCATGTACTTCACCCTCCGCGGGCACCGGCAGAACCCGCTGGCGTGGGTGATGTACCGCACCCTGCGGGCGATCGCGACGGCGATCGGCAAGAAAGTGTTCGCCGAGGACGGGTCGATCTACGCGGGGGTGCAGCGGGGGATGGAGTGCAGCCCGCACGCGGGGGTGATCGGCACGCGCGAGGAGCGCATCTACACGTTCCAGAAGTTCGTGCTGGACGGCACCCACGGCCCGCGCGAGTTGCCGCAGGCGGAACCGGAGCCGTCGGCGAACGGTGACGGCGTGA